>NZ_AOHQ01000122.1:0-296 GCF_000416385.1 Mycobacterium sp. VKM Ac-1816D | reverse complement strand
GAGCAGCAGGTGGTGCCGGTCGCCGAGGACACCGCGCTCAACGAGATGACCGTGGTGCAGAACGCCGAGGGTCGGTTTGAGGCCACCCTGGATCTGGACGTCGGTACTGGGGAAGAGCTGTGTGCGGCGTTGGATCCGTTGTGCCGACCGGTACCGCTACCGGACGGGTCCCCGGACCCCCGGCCGATCACCACCCGTCGGGCTGAGGCGATCGGGCTGGTGCTGCGCACCTATTTGTCGCAGTCGAGGCGTCCGATGTCTGGTGGGGTACTGCCGCACGTCACCCTCATCCGACC
>NZ_AOHQ01000121.1:0-1228 GCF_000416385.1 Mycobacterium sp. VKM Ac-1816D | reverse complement strand
CTGTGCCTCGGCGGGCTCCACATCAAGCTCCCCACGAAAACCTGAGGAGTAGCACATAAGTTCGAATATGAAAGTATCCAGGGTCCGATCAGCACGGGGGGCCTGCACCGCGACTGCTGTCGCCGAGGGGTTCGACGGTCCCGTGATGGACCTCCAGAGCCAGTTGCCAAAGTCTTCGATGAACTTGCCTGCCCCATCAGAATCCTCGAAAGCTTGGGTATCGGCATGGACGCCACCTACCTCGATTCGTTTGTCGACGCTCTGATCGATGAGCTCGCTCCGGTGCCACCGGAAGTTGATGTGGGGCCGGGTTTGGGGCGGTTGGTGGATTGTCCGCGGCCGTGGTCGATGACGAGGTCTTGTTGGGTGTGTTGGCGTCGGCGGTGTCGGCGCGCAATCTGCTCGATGTCGTGATTGCCTCGGCGGTGGCGGCGGCCGAACGGGCCGGTGTGCCGGGGAGGCGGCACCTACGCACCGGGGCTGATTTGCTCCGGTTGTTGGGGATGGCCCCGGGTGTGGCGGCCCGGGCGGTACGGGTGGGGCGGATGGCACCCGCGCTGCCGGCATTGGTCTTGGCGCAGCGGTTGGGTGGGATCGGTATCGAGTTCGCCGATGCCGTCGGCAGAGGTGTCGCGCACGTGGAGTCTCGAGCACCGTTGTCCGACGAAGAACGGGCGGTGGTGGTGCGCGCGTTGATGGTGCAGACCAGCCCGGCGGAGGTGGCGGCGAAGGCGCGGGCGATCGCCATCGACCGTGGTGCGAGTTGTCCGCCTCAGGAGCGGGTGGTGCCGGTGGCCGAGGACACCACGCTGAATGAGATGACTGTGGTGCAGAACGCTGAGGGCCGGTTTGAGGCCACCCTGGATCTGGACGTCGGTACTGGGGAAGAGTTGTGTGCGGCGTTGGATCCGTTGTGCCGGCCGGTCCCGCTACCGGATGGCTCGGCGGATCCGCGGTCGATCACCACCCGTCGGGCGGAGGCGATCGGGCAGGTGTTGCGCACCTATTTGTCGCAGTCGAGGCGTCCGATGTCTGGTGGGGTGCTCCCGCACGTCACCCTCATCCGACCGGTAGCCGCAGAGGCATCGGTGGGTGGTGGGGAAACGGTGGACCGGTTGGGCTTCGGTGGGCCGGTCTCCGCGGCGACCGCGGAGTTGATCGGTTGTGATGCGACGTTGACCTCGGTGATCGTCGACCACACCGGGGTGCCGCTGGATGTCGGGCGCGC
>NZ_AOHQ01000120.1:0-57327 GCF_000416385.1 Mycobacterium sp. VKM Ac-1816D | reverse complement strand
TCCCCCACAACAGATCCGACGTCGAAATCCCGAGAACACGACACATCACCCTCATCGATGAGCGCGACCGCGAACCCGATATCCCACGGCGCCAACGCACCCGGCAACACGACCGCGACTACCGCATCAACGCCGAACGTACCCGCAACGCAAGAGAACTCGCCCTCGAAAACGCCCGCGGACAACCGGACTTCTAGGCGCGAGCGGCCCGCCGCAGCAACAAGACACTGACCACCAGCACCCATGCCGGGAAGGCGAGCGTCAGCCACATGCTGAGGTCGCTGGCGATCAGAAGTCCCAGTGCGGCAACGTAGGTCGAGATCACCAACCAACCCGGCATGAGCTCGGTCTTACGCCAGATGGTGGCCAGCGAGATCATGAACACCGCTGCCATCCGGAGTCCGTAGGTCTTCGACACCGTCAGCAGCACGAATTGCCCGAACTCCGCAACATCTGGATCCATTGCCGCACCACTGCGTTCCAGCCCGGCACCGACCCCAGCGGCAACGAACATCATCGCCAAGAACAACAGACCGCTGCCGATGAATACCGTCGAGAAGAACCGGTCCTCGTAACCGCCCAATCCATCGCGAACCACCGCCATGAACCACAGGAACGCTATCCCGGCGAACGGCATGATCTTCGCGGCGACATCCAGGTTCGTACTGCCCTCTACCAGCCACTGCGCACCCGAGTCGGCACCCTCGGGCAGCGCCAGTCGGATCAGGACCAGCGCAGTCCCGAACAACACCGCGAAAACCACCCCGGCCGCCGCGGCAGCCCGCGGGGTCGTCAGCCTGTCCGTCACACAGACATGGTCACACGATCAGGGCTGACCGGGCAGCAATCTGATCATCAAACCGTTGCTCTCGGCCAACAGCTTCCCGTCGCCGTCGACCAGTTCGGCATTCACAAACGCCTTGCGCCCCTCGGATTCACGCACCCACCCACGCGCGGTGAGCGTCTGGTCGATCGGGGTCACGGCTCGGTAGTCGACATGCAGAAAAGCGGTCCGGCTGACGGGTCGGCCCGCCGCGTGGATCACCATGCCGAACACCGAGTCGAACAGCAGCGGCAGCACCCCACCGTGCACGGCGCCGTTTCCGCCGACGTGATATCGGCTGAACTGCACCGTCAGTTCGACACCGTCGGCGTCGAACTTGGTGATCTGCCATGGCGGCATCAACAAGCTGCCCGCCCCGGGCAGGGACGGCACCCTGCTCGCGGGCCCGACCCCCTCGGCGGCCCGATGCGGTTCCAGCAGGCCCACCAGCTGTTCGGCCAGATCGGCTGCGGCATCCCAGGTCTCACCATCGGGATCGGCCGATACCGCGAGGTCCTGCGCATGACGCATCGCCGTCAGGAAGCGGGCGAATCCCGGGCCCGGATCCGCGAGCTCGAAGACCGGAAACCCGCCGTGCCGGTCGTACTCAGGGTCGGCTCGGCGCGGATCCAGCCCGAAGTCGGTCACGCCAGGATATCCCGGCGGACAATCGTCTGATCCCGCCCCGGGCCGACGCCGATGCATGAGACCTGCGCTCCGGCAAGCTCTTCGAGCCGCAGCACGTAATCGCGGGCGTTCTTCGGGAGATCGTCGAACTCCCGCGCACCGGAGATGTCCTCCCACCAACCGGGCAACTCTTCATAGATCGGCTCGGCCTTGTGGATATCGGCTTGGGTCATCGGCATCTCGTCGGTGCGCTTGCCGTCCACGGTGTAGCCGACGCACACCGGCACCGTCTCCAGGCTCGACAGCACGTCGAGCTTGGTTAGGAAGTAGTCGGTGATGCCGTTGACGCGGGTCGCGTACCGGGCGATCACGGCATCGAACCAGCCACAGCGCCGGGCCCGGCCGGTCGTCACGCCCACCTCGCCGCCGGTCTTGGCCAGGTACGCCCCGTGCTCGTCGAACAGCTCGGTCGGGAACGGGCCCGAGCCCACCCGGGTGGTGTAGGCCTTCAGGATGCCCAGCACCGTGGTGATGCGCGTCGGCCCGATACCCGAGCCCACCGACGCACCGCCTGCGGTCGGGTTCGACGAGGTGACGAACGGATACGTGCCGTGGTCGACGTCGAGCAGGGTGCCCTGCGAGCCCTCGAGCAGCACCGTCTGACCGTCCTCCAGCGCCTGGTTCAGCAGCAACCGGGCATCGGAGATGCGGTGCTTGAAACCCTCGGCCTGGGTCAGCAGGTTCTCCAGAACCTCGGCAGGCTCGAGTGCCTTGCGGTTGTAGATCTTGACCAGCACCTGGTTCTTGAAGTCCAGCGCCGCCTCGATCTTCTGCTCGAGCAGTGCAGCATCGAGCACATCGGCTGCCCGGATGCCCAGGCGCGCGACCTTGTCCTGGTAGCAGGGCCCGATGCCGCGACCCGTGGTGCCGATCTTCTTGCTGCCCATGTACCGCTCGGTCACCTTGTCGATGGCGACGTGATACGGCATGAGCAGGTGCGCGTCGGCGGAGATCAGCAGCCGGGACGTGTCGACCCCGCGCTCCTCCAGACCCGAGAGCTCGGTGAGCAGCACACCCGGGTCCACCACGACACCGTTACCGATGACGTTGGTGACACCCGGGGTGAGGATTCCCGAGGGGATGAGGTGCAGCGCGAAGTTCTCACCGGTCGGCAACACCACGGTGTGACCCGCGTTGTTACCTCCCTGGTAGCGAACTACCCATTGCACACGTCCACCGAGCAGGTCGGTGGCTTTACCTTTGCCCTCATCGCCCCACTGGGCGCCGATGAGCACGATTGCCGGCATGGCATTTCTCCCGCTTAAAGTGATGCAGCCGGTGACCCACCCTATCCGAGCGGAGCCGTAGGAGTTGCGTTGGCCACACATGACGTGGGCGTTTTGTTGTTCGGCGGTCGTCGGACACCCCGTTCGCTGCGCGGACTACCGGGGATTTCTCCCGAGGAGGTGACCGATTTCCGGCGCGTCATCGTGGTCGGCGCCGACGCCGATCTGGCCTCGGTGCTCAAGCGTCTGCTGCGGGCGGACCGCCTCGATATCGAGGTCGCGCACGTGCGCAGGCCCTGGGGAGCGGGTCGGGCGTTGTCCGGTCGGGCCACGCGGGTGCCGCTGATCAGGGACGAAACGGGGTCGGTGATCGTGGGTGCCGCCGTCTGGGTCGGCGCGAATTCGGCATTGGTCGGTGAGGCGGTGGTCGACGACACGGTGCTGTTCGACGGCGAGGTCGCCGGGGTGCGGGTGGAACCGATTGCCGACCAACCCGGGCTGCGCGCCACCGTGTTGTCGCGGCGCATGCGGCCGGGCCGCTGGGTGACCGGACGCGCCGCGCAGCTGGGGACGCCGGGTGCGTTGGTGGTCCGCGACGGCGAGCCGAGCACCCGCGCGGTCAAGCGGTCGACGTTCTACCGGCACACACAGGGCTGGCTATCGGTGCACTAGGTAGCGTCGGGACGTGAACATCAGACCTCTGCGTCAGTCGGTGCGCCCCAGCCCGATCTTCCTGGCCATCGTCGGGTTGACCGTGGCAGGCGGGGTGGGCGCGTGGTTGTGCGCCGACCGCGTGCAGACGCTCTCCTACGTCTCGGTCTTCGTGCTGGTGATCGCCGGCTGGTTGGTGTCGCTGTGTCTGCACGAGTTCGGCCACGCCTACACCGCATGGCGGTTCGGCGACCACAACGTCGAGGTCCGCGGGTACCTGACGCTCAACCCGCTCAAGTACGCCAATCCGCTTCTGTCGCTGGGCCTTCCGATGTTGTTCATCGCCATCGGCGGGATCGGGCTACCGGGCGGTGCGGTCTATCTGCATACCTCCTGGATGACGGCGCGCCAACGCACGCAGGTCAGCCTGGCCGGCCCGCTGGCCAACCTGGTGCTGGCCATCCTGCTGCTCGGCGCGACGCGCCTGTTCTACGACCCGGCCCACGCGGTGTTCTGGGCCGGCCTCGCATTCCTGGGCTTCCTTCAGGTCACCGCCGTGTTGTTGAACCTGCTGCCGATCCCCGGCCTGGACGGCTACAACGCCCTGGAACCCCATCTGAGCACCGACACCCAGCGCACCCTGGACCCGGTCAAGCAATGGGGTTTCGTCATCCTGCTGATCGTGCTGCTGGTGCCGCAGCTCAACCAGCTCTTCTTCGGTGCGGTGTTCTGGTTCGTCGAGCTCTCCGGCGTTCCCGGCCCGCTGGTCTCCCTGGGCGGTGGCCTCACCCGATTCTGGTCCGCCTGGCTCTAGGGCGCTCTTGCAACATATGCATACTTCCGCATATATTCGGCGGCATGGGTGCCGGACATGACCACAGCCACGGTGGAAGCGATACGCGGGTAGGCCGCATGATGATCGGCGCGGCCATCCTGGCCACGTTCTTCGTCGTCGAACTCGTCACCGCGCTGAGCATCAACTCGATCGCCCTGCTCGCCGACGCCGGCCATATGCTCACCGACCTGGTCGCCATGTTCATGGGGCTGACCGCGGTGCTCATGGCCCGCCGCGGATCGACCTCGGCGGCGCGCACCTACGGCTGGCACCGCGCCGAGGTGTTCACCGCCGTGGCCAACGCAGCACTGCTGTTCGGTGTCGCCGCATTCATCCTCTACGAGGCCTTCGAGCGCCTCGGCGATGCGCCCGATGTCCCCGGCGTGCCGATGATCGTGGTCGCCCTGGCGGGACTGCTGGCCAATATCGCGGTGGTGCTGCTGCTGCGCTCGGACGCCGAGCACAGCCTCGCCGTCAAGGGCGCCTACATGGAGGTCGTCGCCGATACCGTCGGCAGCATCGGCGTGCTGATCGCGGGCATCGTCACCGTGACCACCTCCTGGCCCTACGCCGACGTCGTCGTCGCCGTCCTGGTCGCGCTGTGGGTACTGCCGCGCGCCGTCGCACTGGCCAGGGCCGCGCTGCGAATCCTCAGCGAATCGTCACCGGCGCACATCGACGTCGAGGAACTGCGCAGCGATCTGGAGTCGGTCGACGGCGTCACCGGCGTGCACGATCTGCACGTCTGGACGCTCGTTCCTGGCAAGGACATGGCCACCGCACACCTGACCAGCAGCGCGGACTCCTCGCGGGTGCTGGTCGATGCCCGGGCGGTCCTGGCCGCCCACGGCCTGGAGCACGCCACCGTCCAGGTGGAGCCCACCGGCGATGACGATTGCGGGGCCCACGGCTGTTGAGAAAGGGGTGTCAGGCCAGGCCCAGCGCCGCACGGGCGTCCGGGTCACAGTCGTCGAGCAGGTCCAGGCACCGGGCGTATTCCGGGGTCTCCCCGATGGTCTGGGCCGCCTTCGCCAGCGATGCCACACAGCGCAGGAAACCGCGGTTGGGCTCGTGTGCGTAGGGCACCGGACCGAAACCCTTCCAGCCATTGCGGCGCAGCTGATCGAGCCCGCGGTGATACCCGGTCCGTGCGTAGGCGTACGCGGTGACGGGCTGTTCGTCGGCCAGCGCCGCCTCGGCCAGCGCGGCCCAGGCCACCGACGCACTCGGGTGCGCCGCAGCCACGATGGCGGGCTCCTCGCCCGCCGCCAGTTCCTCTTCGGCCTCCGTATCACCCGGCAGCAGCACCGGATCCGGCCCCAGCAGGTCACCCATACGCGTCATGGGCCTATTGTGCCGTGCGGGGATATGCCGCCAGTGACTAGGCTTGCGGAGAGCGTTCGCGAGGGAGGACCGCAGCAGGGATGTCGAACCCAACAGAACCCGGGGACCCGAACACCGAGCCCACCGCGGACGCATCGGAGGCCGAGGATTCCTCGGAACGCCGGTTCACCGCGCCGTCGGGATTCGACGGCTCCACCCAGATCATCCAGTCGGTGCCCGAGCCGCCGACCGAGATCTTCGCCGCGGGTGCGCCGACGGAGATGATCGACACCTCCAAAGTGGCTGCGCCTCAGGTGATTCCGCCCCGCGAGGATGCACCCAAGGCGTCCACGCGCAGGCGCAGCTGGGGCTGGGTTATCGCGGTGGTGCTGGTGATCGCCGCCGTGGCCGCGGTCGCGATCCTCGGCACCGTGCTGCTCACCAGGGGCAGTGACGGCGCCGCCTCCCAGGAGGATCAGGTTCGCTCGACGATCGAGAACTTCGATGTCGCGATCCAGAAGGGCGATCTGGCCGCGCTGCGGGGGTTGACCTGCGGCGCCACCCGCGACAGTTATGTCCGCTATGACGACAAGGCCTGGACCGACACGCATCGCCGGGTCGCGGCGGCCAAGCAGTACCCCGTGGTGGCCAGCATCGACGAGGTGGTCGTGGTCGACGATCATGCCGAGGCCAACGTGACCACCTTCATGGCCAATGCCCCGCAGACCCGGTCCACCCGCAGCTTCGATCTCCAGTTCCGCGACGACCAGTGGAAGATCTGCCAGAACGGCTGAGCAGAAGAAAAAATCGGCGCGTCCCCGGCTGGGGAACGCGCCGATTCTTGTTCTCCGGTCCTGGCTGTCGTGACCTAACCGGCAGAGACCGACCGGCCTGCGCTGTGCAGGTCGTTGCAGGCCTCGATGACGCGCTCGGTCATCCCGGCCTCGCCCTTCTTCAGGTAGCTGCGCGGGTCGTAGACCTTCTTGTTGCCGACCTCGCCGTCGATCTTGAGCACACCGTCGTAGTTGGTGAAGAAGTGCCCGGCGATGGGACGGCTGAACGCGTACTGGGTGTCGGTGTCGACGTTCATCTTCACCACGCCGTAGCGCAGTGAGTCCTCGATCTCGGACTTCAGCGAGCCCGAGCCGCCGTGGAAGACGAAGTCGAACGGCTGGGCGCTGTCGGCGAGGCCGAGCTTGGCCGCGGCGACCTGCTGGCCCTGCGCCAGGATCTCCGGCTTGAGCTTCACGTTGCCCGGCTTGTACACCCCGTGCACGTTGCCGAAGGTGGCCGCCAGCAGGTACTTGCCGTTCTCGCCGGCGCCGAGGGCGTCGATGGTCTTCTCGAAATCCTCGGAAGAGGTGTAGAGCTTCTCGTTGATCTCGGCCTCGACGCCGTCCTCTTCACCGCCGACGACACCGATCTCGATCTCGAGGATGATCTTGGCCTCGGTCGACAGCTTCAGCAGTTCCTGCGCGATCTGCAGGTTCTCGTCGATCGGCACCGCGGAGCCGTCCCACATGTGCGACTGGAACAGCGGGTTCTGGCCGTTCTTGACGCGCTCGGCGGAGATGGCCAGCAGCGGGCGGACGAAGCTGTCCAGCTTGTCCTTGGGGCAGTGGTCGGTGTGCAGTGCGACGGTGATGTCGTACTTGGCGGCGACGACGTGGGCGAACTCGGCCAGCGCGGTGGCGCCGACAACCATGTCCTTGACCCCGAGGCCGGAACCGAATTCCGCACCGCCGGTCGAGAACTGGATGATGCCGTCGCTACCCGCGTCGGCGAATCCCTTGATCGCGGCATTGATGGTCTCCGAGGAGGTGCAGTTGATCGCCGGGAAGGCGAACGAGTGCTCCTTGGCACGGCCGAGCATCTCGGCGTAGACCTCGGGCGTGGCGATGGGCATGGACTTCCTCCTGGGTCGCGTGCGCTGTCCCAGGCAGTATCTCAAGAAGCCCCCGACGGCGGCAGGGCGGATGCCGGGTACACCGGTTACTCTCGGGTAGAAATGCGCGCGCTGCCGGTCCCGACCCTGTTCGTCATCCTGGCCACCGCGATGGCGGGCACGCTCTCCGGGTGCGGGCAGCCGGCCCCGCCCGAGACCGTCCCCACCACGGCATCGGCCCCTCCCCCACCACCGGTTCAGGTCGACTCGGTGCCTGCCGGCACCGCGCAGGTCGTCGTCAACGGCGCCCCGGGCCCCACCGGCCCGGTGCAGTGCGATGACGCTGCCGGCCCGCTCACCATCAGCATCGGGGAATCATCGCTGGGGGTCACCGTCATCATCGACGAGCCCGACGACGAGGCCGGCCAGGATGCTCCCGCCGTGCGGTCGGTGACCATCGGCGACGTCGGCGGCGTCGCCCTGGCCTACGCCTTCGGCGTCCCGGTGCCCGCAACGGCCGGACGCGCCCCGACCGTGCTGCGCAACGACGCCACCTGGATCGTCACCGGGTCGGGCAGCGGCACCGATTCCGCCGATCCGGCGCGCATCGTCGATTCCAGCTACCGGATCGCCGTGGCCTGTCCCTAAGGTCGAGCCGGTATCTTCGAACCCCATGACCACCACCCTGGCGCTCATGCCGGATTTCATGGACCCGATCAACCTGCTGAGCTACTTCGGCACCTGGGCCTTGATCGGGCTGCTGGTGGTCGTCTTCGTCGAATCCGGGGTGCTGTTCCCGATCCTGCCCGGTGACTCGTTGCTGTTCGTGGCGGGCATGCTGGCCGCGGGCATCCAGACCGCCTCGGCCGAGGGCAACGTCGCCGACGTCAACTTCCAGCTGTGGCAGCTGCTGGTCTTCATCCCGGTCGCGGCGATCCTCGGCGCGCAGCTCGGTTACTGGATCGGCCGCAATGTCGGTACGGCGATGTTCAAGCCGAACGCGCGATTCCTCAAGCAGAAGTACCTCGACGAGGCGCATGTGTTCTTCGAGCAGCGCGGGCCCTTCGCCATCGTGATCGCCCGGTTCGTGCCGATCGTGCGCACCCTGGCGCCCATCACCGCCGGCGCGGCCAAGATGAACTATGCGGTGTTCACGCTGTACAACGCCATCGGCGCCATCGTCTGGGGTTGCGGGCTGACACTGCTGGGCTTCTGGCTCGGCCGCTTCGAGATCATCCAGAAGCTGCTGGAGCCGATCGTCATCGGCATCGTCATCCTCTCGGTGCTGCCCATCGCCATCGAGTGGTACAAGCGGCGCAAGGCCGTCAAGGACGCCGGCGAGGGACCGCTGGCCGAGCAGGGCTAGAGCCCGCCGCGCAGGGCGTCGAAGAGCGCCGTCAATCGCGCCCGGTGATCCTCGACCACCGGATCCGGTGCGTCCGCGGCGATGACACGGCGCGCGGTCCCGGTCAGCACCGTCGTGTAACCGGCGATGAACAGGGCGGCGAACAGCGTCGGGTCCCCGTCGAACTCCGCGTCCACCTCCAGATCGGCGGCCAGGGTCTGCTCCAGTTCCGCGGCGATCTCCCTGGCCCGCGCGATCAGCGCGGGTGAGGCGGCCACCGTCCGATAGAACGGGATCGATCCCGCTTTCACCCCGGACAGCGCGTGGCGCTCGTCGACCAATCGGAAGGACGCGTCGCGCAGCGAGGTCAGCGCGTCGACGCCGGCACCCCGGTCGCGCACGGCCGCGCGCAGGATCGCGACCGCATCCTCCACGCGGTCGAAGAGCAGGTCCTCCTTGCGGGGAAAGTGCTTGAACACCGTCACGCTGGACACACCGGCCTGACGCGCCACATCGGCGACGGTGACGGTGTCGAACCCGCGCTCCAGGAACAGCATCGTGGCGACGTCGGAGATCTTGCGGCGGGTCAACGGGCCCCCGCGCTCCGAAGTTCTCGGCATGACCATCCCATCTGTTGACTCACTAAGTTTAGTGACTTAACTTAGTGCGTATGTCCGTTGCTTCCCGCATTCTGCCTCCCCGGTCACTGACCCAGACATGGATGGCCCTGACGGGTCTCAGCGCGGTGTTCCTCTTCGAGATGCTCGACAACTCGGTGCTGACCGTCGCCCTGCCCACCATCGGCCGCGATCTGCACGCCTCGACGACCGCCCTGCAGTGGGTCGTGGGCGCCTACGCCGTCGTGTTCGGCGGGCTGATGCTGGTTTTCGGCGCGCTCGCCGACCGGTTCGGTCGACGGCGGCTGATGATCATCGGCCTCACCCTGCTCGCCGCAGCCAGCCTGGCCACCGCCTTCGTCACCACCGCCGAACAACTCATCGCGGTCCGAGTACTCACCGGCGTCGCCGCGGCGATGACCACGCCCGGCTCGATGGCGCTGGCGTTCCGGCTCTTCGACGAGGACACCCTGCGACTGCGCGCCATCACCCTCATCTCCACCGTCGGCCTGGTCGGGCTGGCCATCGGACCCACCGTCGGCGGACTGGTCATCCAGATCGCCCCGTGGCAGCTGCTCCTGCTGGTGAACGTCCCGATCGCCATGCTGGCGATCATCGGGGTGGGTCGCGGCGTGGCGGCCGACCGCCCGGCCGATCTGCACCGCGACCCACTGGACCTCCCCGGTGCGGCATTGGGGACCACGACGATCGTGCTGGCGCTGCTGACGCCCACGCTCTTCGTCGACCGCGGTGTCGGATCATGGCTGCCGTGGGCGACCGCCGCGGCAGCCGTCACCACCCTCGCCTTGTTCGTCGTTCGTGAACGGCGCACAAGCTTTCCGCTGATATCTCTGGAAATCATTGCACGCCCGTTGGTTTCGAGCGGGTTGGCCTTCAAGGCAGCCGCCGGGCTGGCGGTTGCGGGCCTCGGCTATCTGGTGACGCTGCAGTTGCAGCTCGACTGGGGGTGGCCACCGGCGCTGGCCGCGCTCGGCATGCTGCCCCAGGTCCTCGTGTTGATCGCGGGCAGCGCCTTCGTCGATCCGTTCGTCCGCCGCGTCGGACCCGAACGTGCCGCCTGGCTCAGCGCCTGCACCGTGGTGATCGGCCTGGCCGTGTTCGGGTTTTTCGGCCGGTTCGGCTATCCGTGGGTTGCCGTGTCGCTGGCCCTGGTGGCCGCGGGCATGCGGGTGGTCGGCGTGGTCGCCGCGCTCAACGTGCTGCGCGGGCTGCCGGAGGACCGGACCTCCCTCGGCACCGCACTGACCGATACCGCCGCACAGGTGACCTCGGCGATCGGGATCGTCGTCACCGGCACCATTCTGGCGGCGCTGTTCACCGGCTCGCTGGCAACCGGGAACTGGACCACGGTGCAGACCGGCCAGTTCCGGCAGGCCGTCACGGTGGCCGGGCTGGTGCTCACCGCTCTGGCAGCGACGCTGGTGGTCTTCGGTTCGGTGCGCGGGCGCAGCCGTTAACCCTCCAGCGCGCGGATCAGGCTGGCGGCGTCGTACGGCCCGGTGTGCCGAACGCCATTGACGAAGAACGTCGGCGTCCCACCCAGATCCATCAGTTCGGCATCCTCGATGTCATCGGTCACCCGGTGCATCACCCTGGCCGACTGCACATCCTCGTCGAACTTCGCGATATCGCAGCCGACCCCGTCGGCGTAGCGGTAGATGTGCTGCCATTCCAGGTGGTCCTGCATCTCGAACATGCGGGCACCCATCTCGAAGAACCGCCCCTGCAACGCGGCGGCCTCACTGGCTCGGGCGGCATCCACCGAATGCGGGTGCACCCGTTCCAGCGGCAGATGCCGCCACACATAGCGCAACCGATCCCCGAAATGCGCCCGCACCTCGTCGATCGAGCCGGTCGCTCGGCTGCAGAACGGGCATTCGAAGTCGGCGTACTCGACCAGGGTGAGCGACGCGTGCGGATTTCCGGCGATGTGGTCGCGCTCGATATCGACGGGGCGCAGCAGGGTGGCGCCGACGGCAACCGGTGGGCTGAGCCGGTCGGTGACGGCGAACAGCAACCAGCCGAGGGCGAACGCCACCACCGAGGCCACCAGCACACCGACGCGGGCCAGATCCTGGCTGACCGGATCGCTGATCGCGATGTCGACGATGAACAGCGAGATGGTGAACCCGATCCCGGACAGCGCCGCGCCGCCGGCCACCCGGCGCAGGGTCAGCCCCGGCGCCAGTTGGCCGAGGCCGCTGGCCCGCACGATGGCCGTCGCCGCGGTGATACCGACGAACTTGCCGACCACCAGGCCGGCGATGATGCCCCATGTCAGCGGGGAGCGGACGGCCAGTTCGATGGTCTGCATGTTGAACTGCACGCCGGCGTTGGCCAGTGCGAACACCGGCAGGATCAGGTAGGACACGTACGGCGTGAACGTGGTCTGCAGCCGCTCGTTGATGGAGATCGAATCACGCAGCCGTCGTGCCGCTTCCCGCGCGTACTCGGAGTTCGGGGACTGCCGGAAGACACCGATCATCTCGACGGCCTCCTCCACCCGGTCGCGTTCGGGGGTGAAGACCGGGATCAACAGGGCCACCGCGACACCGGCCAGCGTCGGGTGCACGCCGCCCTGCAACAGGGCGAGCCACAATCCCAGACCCAGCACGAAGTAGGCCGGGCCGCGCGCGGCAGGCAGCAACCGCACCATGGCCAGCAGTGCGATCAGCACCACCGACAGCAGCAACGGCCAGATCCGGATCTGATCGGAGTAGAACAACGCGATCGCCAGCAGCGCACCGACATCGTCGACGACGGCCAGGGTCAGCAGGAACGTCCGCAGCCGGGACGGATGCTTGGGCCCGATGATGGCCAGCGCGCCGACCAGGAAGGCGGTGTCGGTCGAGATGACCACACCCCAGGCCCGCGCCTCGTCGCCGCTGGGATTGAACAACAGGAACACCAGCGCCGGCACGATCAGGCCGGCCAGCGCGGCCAGCACCGGTACCGCCGCCCGGGACCGGTCGGTCAGTTCACCGATGACGAACTGGCTCTTGACCTCGAGGCCGACCAGGAAGAAGAAGAATGTCATCAACGCGTCGTTGACGAGATGTTTGACGCTCATCTCGGCGTGCATGCTGCCGAAGGTCAACCCGACGTGGGTGTCCCAGAAATCGGTATAGCTGTGCGCCCACGGCGAATTCGACCACAGGATGGCCAACAGGGTGAACAACAGCAGCAGACCGGCAGCAGTGTTCTCGCCGCTGCGCGCGGCGGTCGGGTTGCGCCGGATCACGCGGTACCGGCATCCAGGGTGTGGGCGACCTCCATCAGCATCCAGCCCGACAACTGCACCGACAGATCGCGTTCGGGCATCTCGGAGGCGTTGACCGCACCGTCCACCGACTGTGCGGCCTTGGTCGCCGCCTGCGGCACCTCGGCGTTGCGATCCCAGAACGGGCCGAACAGCGGCATACCGTCGACGGTCTGGCGGTAGTCCCACGCCGACTGCGCGGAGGTCAAAACGATCGTGCGTGCGGTGGCGCGGGCCTGCTCGTCGGCGGGAGTGCTGCCGGGCAGATCGGTGGCGACCAAGGCCAGATAGCGGGCGGTGATGGCGTTGAACAATCCCCCGTCACCACCGCCGGCACCGCGGATGACGCCGCCACTCGTCATGTGCTGCTCGACGGCGGCGACCAACCGGTGCACCCGTTCGGCGTGCTCGAGGTCGCCGGTGCGGTTGGCCAATTCGACCTCGAGACCGAGCACGACCCCCTGGCAGTAGGTGTACTGGGCGCGCACCAGCGACCCGGCCTTGATGCCGTCGAAGACCAGCTTGGTCTCGGGATCGATCAGGGTGTCCTCGATCCAGTCGGCCATCTGCTGCGCGCGGCGCAGCCGGTCCTCGGACCGGGCCAGGAAGATGCCGGCCGGACCGTTGGCCGGGGCGTTGAAGAACTGATCCTGTTTGCGCCAGGGAATTCCGCCGCCGTCCTCGGGAACCCAGGAGTTGAGGAACTGCTCGGTGAAGGTGCGCAGCGCCTTGGGTCGGCCGACACCCACCAGCCTCTCGGAGCGTTCCAGGGCCAGGGCCAGCCAGGCCATATCGTCGTAATAGCTGTTGGTCCAGCGCAGGTTGTTACGAAGATGGTGACCGCGGATCTGACGCTTGATCCTGGTCAGGCGCTGCGGCTGGGGATCGCGCAGCTGGGCATCGACCAGGCAGTCGAGCAGATGCGCCTGCCACCAGTAGTGCCAGGTGCCGAAGAGCGACTGGTTGCGCGCCGCCGGCCACGCGGTGACCCCGAGTTGGGTTCCGGGCAGCCCCCACAGCCGTCGCAGGTGCCGCGCGGTGACGGCGGCCTCCGAACTGGCGGCGCGATTTGCCCATACCTCGACCATGGGCACGATTTTGCCCTACCAGGCCGCGGTTATGTCGGCATGTGTGCGGACCCAGGCGTGCATCGCGATACCGGCAGCCACGCCGGCATTGATGCTGCGGGTCGAGCCGAACTGCGCGATGGACACCGTGAACGCCGCACCGGCCGACGCCTCCGGGGTGATCCCCGGGCCTTCCTGACCGAACACCAGCAGGCAGTCGCGCGGCAGCACCGCGGTCTCCAGCGGACGCGATCCTGGCACGTTGTCGACCGCGACGACGGTCAGCCCGGCTTCGGCGGCGAAGGCCAGCAGTGCGGGGGTGTCCTCGTGGTGACGCAGCCGCTGATAGCGGTCGGTGACCATGGCGCCGCGACGGTTCCAGCGGCGCCGCCCGACGATGTGCACGGTGTCCACGGCGAACGCATTGGCGGTGCGCACCACGGTGCCGATATTGGCGTCGCTGCCGAAGTTCTCGATCGCGATGTGCAACGGGTGCCTGCGCCGGTCGATATCGGCGATGATCGCCTCGCGGGTCCAGTACCGATATGCGTCGACGACATTGCGGGTGTCACCGGCGCGTAGCAGCTCAGGGTCGTATCGGGCGGCGTCCGCTCCGGTGGGCAGGGGTCCTTGCCACGGTCCGACGCCGGGACTTTCGCCCCACTCGGTGGGTCCGGGCGACTCAGTCATCGGGGGTGGTCCACAACGCGGCGTGGGTACCGACCACCGAAACGGTCGGGTACAGCAGCGCGGCGTTGATCTCGCCCTGGGTGCACAGTGAAGCCCGGATCGCGACGGCATCGCGGGTCTCGTCGGGCAACACCAGCAGCGAGGACCCGTACGCCGAACAGGCATACGAGAGGCCCTTTCCCGGCAGTGTCGGACCGGTGAGCACCATCAGCGGCCCGCCGCGGTGCTGCGAATCCTCCCGATACCGCTGCGCCAGACCGTCGATCGACAGACCGAGCAACATGTATCCGTTACCGGTGAACGCGTCGGGGTCACCGATCGCCTCGGGCCGCAGCTGTGACCCGTCGGCGGCGAATCCGTCGACGCTGGTGGAGGTGATGACCAGTCCGGTGTCGTTGTCCGGCGTGGGTGCCAGGCCCAGTGGGAAGGCGGCCGGGTAGGCGACGGTGGTCTTCGGCATCCGGTCCTTGGGCGAGTACACGTAGATGCCGCGCACCTGACTCTGGTCGCGCAGCGGGCCGAGACAGACGGTGCCGCTGAGCCTGGCGGGATCGGCGGCGGTGACCGGTTGCAGGTTCAGGTCGGTGACCGAGTCACAGCTGCCGACGGCGGTGGCCTCCAGCGGATGCGACAGCGCGCCGTAGAGACCGAAGCGCAGGCTGTCCGCGGCGACATGGTCGGCGTTCTCGTCGGCGACGGCTGCGTCGACGTCCACCAGCACCTGGTTGCCCTCGAAGCGCAGATTGGCCACCGAGATGTTCCAGCCGAGCAGCGACTGGGCCTCGCCGAGGGTGGCCTGCTGGGCGCCGAAGGGCCCCTGGTGATCATCGCTTGCTGCACATCCAGCCACCAGCATGACGGCCGCCAGCAGCGCGATGGCGGTGCGGATCACGTGCGATCACGGCCCTTGCCGACTCGTTTCGTCAAGCCGCGCAACAGGGTTCGCGGAAGCAGTCGACTACCGGTGGTCAGCGCCTTGTACTGCAGGCCCGGCACGATGACGACCTCGTGGTCGGCCACGCCGGCGAGGGTGTCCTCGACGACATCGTCGACCTCCAGCCAGAACCAGGACGGGGTTCCGGCCATATCGATACCGGCCCGCTCGTGGAATTCGGTACGCACGAATCCGGGGCACAGGGCGTGGACGCCGACCCCGGTGCCGCCGAGGCCGTTGGCCAACCCCTCGGAGAAGGCGATCACCCAGGCCTTGGAGGCCGAGTAGGTCGACCCGCGACCCGGCATCAGGCCGGCGACGCTGGCGACATTGATGACGGTGCCGGTGCCGGCAGCCAGCATGGGGGGCAGCGCGGCATGAGTGAGCGCCATGACGGCGGTGACGTTGACGTCGAGCTGGGACTGCAGCTGCGCGTAGTCCGCGGTCCAGAACTCACCGGAGGTGCCGAACCCGGCGTTGTTGATCAGCACCTGCACGCCGTCGCGCAACCGTGCGCAGACGGCATCGCGGCCGGCTTGGTCGGCGAGGTCGGCGCGGAGCACCTCGACGGAGACACCGTGCCGATCACCCAGTTCGGTGGCCAGCGCCCTCAGCCCGTCGGCATTGCGGGCGACCAGGATCAGGTCATGGCCGTCCGCGGCGTAGCGGCGGGCGAATCCGGCACCGATGCCCGAGGTCGGGCCGGTGATCAGTACCTGCATCTACCGCTGGAAGTGGGGCGCCTGGCGGGGCTGGTGCACCGGCGGGCGTTGCTGGGTGTAGCGGCTGACATCGCTGCGGCTAGGCGGCTGATCGCCGCGACCGGCGGGCAGTTCGGCCGGGCTCTGCAGCGCAGCGGGCCGGGGCGCCAGCGGCCGGCTCGGGGAGCCGCTCCGGCGGGCCAGCGCGGGCTGTCCGGCGCGGGCGCCGTTGGTGCCGGGCTGCTGCACGGGCGGGAGCACCCGCAGCAGGTCGTTGAACTGGCGCACCGTGCGCAGGCCCTCGTCCCACTGGGCGCGAGTGCTGGTGACCGGCATGGCCACCAACGTCCAGTTCTGCTCGTTCCACATGATCTCGGCGCAGTCCGGTGCGGTGTGGGCGAAGGTCACCATCCGGCGGTCGCAGGCCCGGCGGGCCGCATCCAGATTGGTCGAGTACACCATCCGCGGGCCGATCGCGCCGAGCAGCCAGATATCGCTCTCGCGGGGCTCCTTGATGTCCTTGAGTCGCAGGTCGACCACCACATTGGTGCCCACCTTGCGGTGCAGGGCGATCACGGTGGCCACATCGTCGATATCGAAGATGAAGACCGCCTCGCCGCGGATCTGGCCGAGCACCACGTTGCGGGCGTGGGCGCTGTCACCGACGGTTGACATCACGCCGCGCTTCCAGCGGTCGAGGATGTCGGCGGATTCGTGTTCGTAGTCGAACCCGTGCGACTTCGCCCACGACTTACGGCGTCGGCCGAGACCTCGCCGACGGCCGAAATCCACGTACAACAGGACTGCCGCACTCACGAAGCAGAGTGCGGACAGCGTGAACCAGAGAGGAACCATCGCCCTCAGCGTACTTGCTGGACCGGGATTCGCCAGAACTCGAAGTGGTCACAATCTTCGACCGGAACGCCGAATGGCCACTTATCGCCCGGAATCTTTGCGAAACCGTGCAACAAGTGGCCACTCAGCGGGCAGGTCAGCCCAGGACCAGACCGTCACCTGCCGCGTTGACGTTGACGGGGACGACGTCGCCGTCGTGCACGTCGCCGGCCAACAACATCCTGGCCAGCTGATCGCCGATGGCCTGCTGCACCAGCCTGCGCAGCGGGCGGGCACCGTAGAGCGCATCGAAACCGCGCTCGGCCAGCCATTGCTTGGCAGGCAGTGAGACCTCCAGCACCAGACGCCGCTGAGCCAGCCGCTTCTGCAACTGGGCCAGCTGGATGTCGACGATGGAGACCAGCTCCGCCGGGTTCAGCGCATCGAAGATGAGCACATCGTCGAGCCTGTTGATGAACTCGGGCTTGAAGGCCGAGCGCACCGCCGCCATCACCTGCTCCTCGCTGCCACCGGCGCCCAGGTTGGACGTCAGGATGAGGATGGTGTTGCGGAAGTCGACCGTGCGGCCCTGACCATCGGTCAGCCGACCCTCGTCGAGCACCTGCAGCAGCACGTCGAACACGTCCGGGTGGGCCTTCTCGATCTCGTCGAACAGCACCACCGTGTACGGACGCCTGCGCACCGCCTCGGTGAGCTGACCGCCCTGGTCGTAGCCGATGTAGCCCGGAGGCGCACCGACAAGTCGCGCGACGGAGTGCTTCTCGCCGTATTCGCTCATGTCGATGCGGACCATGGCGCGCTCATCGTCGAAGAGGAACTCCGCCAGCGCCTTGGCCAGCTCGGTCTTACCGACACCGGTCGGGCCGAGGAACATGAACGAGCCGGTCGGCCGGTTCGGGTCGGCCACTCCGGCGCGGCTGCGCCGCACCGCATCGCTGACGGCCTGCACCGCGGAGCGTTGCCCGATGACGCGCTTGCCCAGCTCCTCCTCCATGCGCAGCAGCTTGGCGGTCTCGCCTTCGAGCATGCGCCCGGCGGGGATGCCGGTCCAGGCCTCCACCACCTCGGCGATATCGTCGGGCCCGACCTCCTCCTTGAGCATCACGTTCTCGCGCGCCTCGGCGACCGGCAGTGCGGCGTCGAGCTTCTTCTCCACCTCGGGGATGCGGCCGTAACGCAGCTCGGAGGCCTTGGCCAGATCACCGTCGCGCTCGGCCCGGTCGGCCTCGCCACGCAGCGATTCGAGCTGCTCCTTGAGCTCGCGCACGACGTCGATGGCGCCCTTCTCGTTCTGCCACCTGGTGGTCAGTTCGGAAAGCTGTTCCTTCTTGTCGGCGAGCTCGGCCCGCAACTTCTCCAGCCGGTCCTTGGACGCGTCGTCCTCCTCCTTGGCCAGCGCCATCTCTTCGATCTCCAGGCGCCGGACCAATCGCTCGACCTCGTCGATCTCGACGGGCCGGGAATCGATCTCCATCCGCAGCCGGGATCCGGCCTCGTCGACCAGGTCGATGGCCTTGTCCGGCAGGAAGCGGCTGGTGATGTAGCGGTCGGAGAGGGTGGCGGCGGCGACCAGCGCCGAGTCGGTGATGCGCACACCGTGGTGCACCTCGTAGCGATCCTTGAGGCCACGCAGGATGCCGACGGTGTCCTCCACCGAGGGCTCCCCGACCAGCACCTGCTGGAAGCGGCGCTCCAGGGCGGCGTCCTTCTCGATGTACTTGCGGTACTCGTCGAGCGTGGTCGCGCCGACCAGACGCAGTTCACCGCGCGCCAGCATCGGCTTGATCATGTTGCCCGCGTCCATCGCGGATTCACCGGTGGCACCGGCGCCGACGATGGTGTGCAACTCGTCGATGAAGGTGATGACCTGTCCGGCCGAGTTCTTGATGTCATCCAGGACGGCCTTGAGCCGCTCCTCGAACTCACCGCGGTACTTGGCGCCGGCCACCATGGACCCCATGTCCAGTGAGACGACGGTCTTGTCCCGCAAGGACTCCGGCACATCGCCTGCGATGATGCGCTGGGCCAGGCCCTCGACGATGGCGGTCTTGCCGACACCGGGCTCACCGATGAGCACCGGGTTGTTCTTGGTCCGGCGGCTCAGCACCTGCACGACACGACGGATCTCGTTGTCGCGCCCGATGACCGGGTCGAGTTTGCCTTCGCGCGCCCGCGCGGTCAGGTCGGTGGAGTACTTCTCCAGCGCCTGATAGGTGCCCTCGGGATCCGGGTTTGTGACCCGGGCGCTGCCGCGCACCTTCACGAAGGCGTCACGCAGTGCCTGCGGGGACGCGCCCGCACCGGTGAGCAGCTTGGCGGTATCGGAGTCGCCGCTGGCCAGCCCGTACAGCAGGTGCTCGGTGGAGACGTACTCGTCGTCCATCTCGGTGGCGAGATGCTGGGCGGTGGTGATCGCCGCGATCGCATCCGGGCTCAGCTGGGGTTGCGAGGTGGAGCCCGAGACGCTGGGAAGCCGCCCGAGCATGCGCTCGGCCTCGGCCCGGATGGTCGCGGGCTCTACTCCGACCGCCTCCAGCAGTGGTGCAGCGATGCCGTCGTTCTGGGTGAGCAACGCCATCAACAGATGGGCGGGAGTGATCTGCGGGTTGCCTGCGGTGGTCGCCGCCTGCAAGGCCGAGGTCAGTGCCGCCTGGGTCTTCGTGGTCGGATTGAACGAGTCCACGACACCTACCTTTCTAGGTTGTGCAGCTTGGTAAAAATGCTTGTCGTGTAGTGCAACGCAGTCAAGGTTGAGTCTGTTCCGCTCAAGTCTATCTTTTTTAGACGTCGGTGACACACAGTCTCCGCGCCCGGCCGCAGTGGCGGCTAGGGACTAACGTCGGTTCATGTCCGAATCCCAGGAATTCGGGGACTTCGAGTTCGAGCGCAAGTTCTACGTCGAACAGCTGCCCGCCGTCGCCGCCCTCGATCCCCGACCCGCCCTGATCGTGCAGGCCTACCTGTTCGCCGCCGACGGGTACGCGGTGCGCATCCGCCTGCAAGGTTCCGCACCGGAAAACCTCGATGCCACGCCGGCCGAGCTGATCGACGCGCTCGGCGACGACGCCATCGGCACCATGACCGCCAAGGGCCCCGCCGCCGGTGGCACCCGATACGAGGCCGAACGCAATCTGGACCCGATGGTCGCCGGGCAGATCGTCGCGCGCGCCGCGCATGTCATCGCCAAGGTCCGCTACTCGGCCTGGCTCGGCGAGGACGGCTGGGTGATCGACCGGTTCCTCGGTCGCAACGCCCCACTGCTGCTGGCCGAGGTGGAACGCAACGCACCGGTGGTCGACCTGACCATTCCGGCCTTCTGTGCCACCGAGGTCTCCGAGGACGACCGTTTCCGCAACGAATACCTGGCTCACCGTCCCTTCGGGGGGTGGGCCACCGCCTATCGCGACGAGCTCGCCCGCGTCGGCCCCCGCTTCGTCGACACCCTCGGGCACAACGATGTCGAAGGGTCCTCGCAACGACCATGACCCGGCTGGTGGTGGTGCTCATCTGCACGGCCCTGAGCCTGGTCGGCTGCGCCCGGTCCACCACCGGGACCGCCTCGGCGCCGGACGATGTGCAACCGTGGTCCGCCGAAGCGCAGATCGTCGAACTGGTTCAGGAGTTCGAATCGGCCTGGAATACCAGTGATTTCGATGGCCTGAGGCAGTTGATGTGTGCCGAGCTGCTGGCTCAGGACGTGTTCTCCGACGATGAACTGCAGGACGCCCGCGCCGACGGCACGCTGGATCTGACGATCCTGGAGTTGGAGGTCGACGGTTCCACCGCGCGCGCGGTGATCGAGAATCACGGTGCGGACGCCGACGAGATCGCCTTCGTCAGCGAGGGCGGCCGGTGGAAGTGGTGCGAATACTGACCGGCACCTTGCTACCTTCTGCTGCATGACCACAGGTTGGGGATCACTACTTGCCGAGCTGGCCCCGCTGGCGATGGTGATCGCGCTGTCCCCGTTGTCGATCATCCCGGCGGTGCTCGCCCTGGACAGCGCCCGCGCCCGCCCCACCGGGCTGGCATACCTGGCCGGCTGGCTGGTCGGGCTCGGGGTGCTCACCTCGGTTTTCGTGGCCGCTTCGGGACTGGTCGGATCGTTCGACGAACCCCCGGGCTGGGCGTCCTGGTTGCGGCTGGTGGTGGGCGCCGCGCTGATCGTGTTCGGCGGTTACCGGTTCGCCACCCGGCACAAGTCCGAGCACTCCCCGGCCTGGATGCGCAAGCTCAGCGGCCTGACCCCGGCCCGCGCGGCGGCGACCGCGGCGGTGCTGGCGGTGGTGAACCCGAAGGTGCTGTTCATCTGCATCGCCGCGGGGCTGGCCATCGGCAGTGCCGGTGTCGGTGTCGAACACGCCTGGCTTGCGGTCCCCTACTTCGTGGTGGTCGCCGCGAGCACCGTCATCGTGCCGATCGTGGCCTACACGATCAGCGGTGAGCGACTGGCCGGACCACTGCGTCGGCTACGGATGTGGATGGAGCACCAGCACGCCACGCTGGTCGCCGCCATTCTGCTCGTGATCGGCATCATGGTGCTGTACAAGGGTATTCACGGATTGGCTTGATCAGTTGGTGTAGTCCCAGTACTGCAGCCACCGGACCGTCCCGAACAGCCACAGCGTCACCACGTAGGCCAGCGCGATCGCCGAGGCGCCGGCCACGTTGCTGCGCCAGCCCGAGCCCTCGACCGGATCGAGCCAGCGCCGGAACGGTTTTGACGCCCAGGGCATCAGCCACCACTGCATCAGGACGACGCTGGCCACCTGACTCAGCCACAACGCCAGCCACGGGTCCGCTCCCGAGCGATCCAGCTGCGGCCCGAGGAATCTCGACAACAGCATCACCGTCGGGTAGAGAACCAGCATCACCAGCATGGCCGACTTCCAGTTCGGCGTCATCAGCACCCGGCCGCCCTCGGTGCGCACCGTGGTGCCGAACGCGGTGGTGCCCGACACCGATGCGAACTCGCCGCGCAGGCTCGACCGCAGGGAGGGCAGGGCATTTTCCCGTTGGCGCGATGACGTCCACGCGGCCAGCTGCCGGTCGGTGCGGAATCGCAGCACCGACAGCGCTTCCTCCTCGCCCTGCACGAACAACGAGGTGCCCTCGTAACCGCTGAATCCGCTCGCCGCCGCGGTGAGATGGGTTTGCGATTCCAGGAATTCGCCGACCCGGCCCGCCCTGATCTGATGCCGGAAAGCACCGATTCCGGGTGGCGGTGCACCCGTCCCGTCAAGCAGCAGTGCCGGCGCGGCGGACCGCCAGCCGAGCGCGGCACCGGCACGCATCACCTCTGCGCGCTCCGCGCTGTCCAACCAGTCATCGGCCGCGGCGCCCGCGCTGAAACTCACTGCCAGCGCCGGCTCGAAGGGCCCGTCGACCACCGACACCCACGCCGCGACATGACCGGCTGCCGCCGACGCGGATGCCACCACCGTGTCGGCCCACTCGGAGAACGAGCCGTCGCCACCGTGGTGAAACACCAGAATCGCCGTTGTCTCTTCGATGGTGCACACGGTATCGCGGCAACCTGCCGTGCGTCGGCATTGGTGGCGACTCACCTAAACTCGGCGGACGTGGGACTCGATGACCGTGACGCGCTGCAGACACTGCGCGCCGCCGTCGACCCCAACGGCCCTCATTCGGACGCACTGATCGGTCGCTTCTACACCCACTGGTTCGCCATCGATGCGACCGTGCGCGACCTGTTCCCGCCGGATATGGCGCCCCAGCGCCGTGCGCTCAGCCAGGCGCTGGGCTGGCTCCTCGGTGAGATGATCGCCCAGCGCGCCGAGGAACCGGTGGCCTTCCTGGCCCAGCTTGGTCGCGATCACCGCAAATACGGTGTGACGCATTCCCATTACGACACCATGCGGGAAGCGCTGCTGGCCACCCTGCGCGGCCATCTGACCTATGTGTGGGACGGCCGGATCGCCGAGGCGACCGTCGACTTCGTGGATCTGGTCATCGGGGTGATGCGCGGCGCGGCCGATGCCGAGCAGGGGCCGCCGTTCTGCGACGGCACGGTCGTCGAGCACATCCGCGCCACCCGGGATGTCTCGGTGGTCCGACTGCAACTGGACCAGCGGCTGCCGTACCACCCCGGGCAGTACGTCACGGTGCAGGTTCCGCAGTGGCCACGGCGGTGGCGTTACCTGAGCCCCGCGATCCCCGATGACGGCACCGGATCCGTCGAGTTCCACATCCGATCCGTGATCGGCGGCATGGTCAGCCCGGCGATCATCGGTGAGACGACGGTCGGCGACCGCTGGCGCCTGTCGCACCCGCTCGGCGGCCTGCATGTCGACCGCGAAGCCGGTGACGTGTTGATGGTGGCCGGTAGCACCGGGTTGGCCCCGCTACGTTCGCTGATCATGGATCTGTGCCGGGAGGCCGAGAACCCGCGCGTGCACCTATTCTTCGGCGGCCGGTACCCCAGCGACCTCTACGATCTGCCGACACTGTGGCAGATCGCGTCGATGAACCCGTGGTTGTCGGTCACGCCGGTGTCCGAATTCTCCACCGATCCGCCGTGGGCCGCCGACTACCCGGATCACACACCACCGCGCGGCCTGCACGTGCGCCAGACCGGATTGCTCCCCGAGGTCGTGACACGCTACGGCGGCTGGGGCGACCGGCAGATCCTGATCTGCGGCGGGCCACAGATGGTGACCGCGACGAAGGCCGCGCTGATCGCCAAGGGTGCGCCACCGGAGCGCATCCAGCACGATCCGCTCTCGTGAAAGGACGGGCCATGCCCGAATCCCTGGTGCTCCATGATCGGTCGTCCTCGCTGAGCGCGACCTTCGTCCCCGGTGCGGGCATGATCGGCACCTCACTTGCCGAGGACGGCACCGAGTTCCTCGGTCAGCGCCGCGGCCTGAATGCGTACATCGCCGACGGCAAGACCATGGGCATCCCGATCCTGTATCCGTGGGCGAACAGGTTGAGCGGCAAGGACTATGCGGTCGGCACCGCGACGGTGCGGTTGGACGGTGCGCCCGGTGTGCGGACCGATCCGCACGGCGCGCCGATGCACGGGGTCCTGGCCGCGCACCCCGGCTGGCGGGTACGGCATTCGACCGACGAACTGATCGCGGTTCTGGAGTACACGACCCCGGAGCTGCTGGCGGCGTTCCCGTTTCCGCACGTGCTGACCCAGCGGGTGCGGCTGGCAGACCGGACGCTGACCATTACGACGACGGTGGCGCCGGAGCCCGGCGTCGCCGTACCGCTGTGCTTCGGCTATCACCCGTATCTCACGATCCCCGACGTGCCACGTGCCGACTGGATGTTGAGCACTCCTGGCATGCGATGGCTGCCGGTCGACGATGCCGGTCTGCCGACCGGGGAACACCAGGTGTGGCCGGCGTCTGCGGAGCCGCTGGCCGACCGCGCGCTCGACGACGGTTTCGATGAGGTGCCCGAGGGCGCGGTGTTCGCCATCGCCGGCGGAGGGCGGCGCATCGAGGTGCGTTTCGGTCGTGGCTATCCGGCGGCTCAGCTGTTCGCGCCGCCCGGCGCTGACCTGGTCGCCATCGAGCCGATGGCGGCGCCGACCGACGCGTTACGCCGCGGCGGCTACCGGGTGGCCGAGGGCGATCCCGCGGAGTTCGAGTTCAGCATCACCGTTCAGGCGGCCGAGATCCTCTCCCGCACCTCGAAATCCAGCCCCAACGCCTCGGCGATGTAGATGTCCTGGGACATCTGGTTGCCGTGCATCCGCACCTCACCGCGCGGGCTGGAGTAACGCAGGTCGGTCGCCGCCATGGTCATCGACTCGATGCCGAGTGAGCCGGCACGTGAGACCAGCGTCACGAACAATGTCAGTGCCTCGTAACAGGATTCACCGATACTGTTCAGGGCCGGCGCCGCAGCCCCGAAATGACCGTAATAGTGGCGGGCGAAATCCATACTGGCAGTGGTGTTCAGTGCCTCGAAGTACCCGGCGGCGGCGAACAGACCCTCGTTGCTCTCGGGTCCACTGGCCAGCAGCATGTTCTCCTCGACGTGCGGGCTCAGCCTGGGTACCGCCCGACCCAGGCCCGCGGCCGCGAACTGGCGGTTGAACGCGACACCGTCGCCACCGACCAACAGCAGCAGGACCCCGGTGGCCTCGGTCTGTTCGATCTGGCGGATTGCCGCACCGAAATCGTCGGTTCCCAGCGGGAAGTACATCTCTGCCAGCAGCGGTTGCCCGGAAGCCCTGGCGTGAACCCGCGCCGCCGACCCGGTCTCCCGTGGCCAGACGTAGTCGTTACCGATCACCACCCAGCGATCGATGCCGTACTCCGATTTCATCCAGTTCATCGCCGGCAGCAGCTGCCTGGACGGGGTTTCGCCGGTCAGGAAGAGACCGGGCGTGCGCTCGCCGCCCTCATACAGCGGCCCGTAGACATACGGCACCCGGCCGGCGGTGACCTCGGCAATCGCCTTGCGCACCGGTGAGATATGCCAGCCGGTCACCGCATCGACGGCGCCCAGATCGATCAGCGCGGCGATCTCGGCGGCGACGACTGTCGGTGCGCGACTTCCGTCGACGGGGACCAATCGCACCTGTCTGCCGAGCAAACCCGGTCCGGCGTTGATATCGGCGATGGCGAGTTCGGCACAGGCTTCACATGACGGACCGTAGATACCGGCCGGTCCGCTGAACGGCACCACGAGCGCGACGTCGATGGTGTCGCGCCCGATCCGTACCGATTCGTCGAACATCACCGCATCTCCGTCCCGCCACTATCCGGGTTCGATCATCGACCGCTGTCGTTACCGCCGCGTTGCGCAACTGTTGGTTCGATGAAAAGTTGTCCTGCGGCCCGAACAGCTCACACCCGATCGGGCTCAGCGGGAGGTGGGCATCGACAGGTCGCTGACCCGCGCCAAAGTGCGGATCAGATGAACCGCCGTGTCCTCACCGAATTCGTCGATGAGGGCGGATTTGACCAGGCCCTCCTGTCGAACCAACCTGCGCACCTTGGTCTTTCCCCGCGCCGAAAGGTAGATCAGCACCCGCCGGCGATCCATCGCATCGACCCGACGCACCACGAATCCGCCATCGACGAGCTTATCGACGATCCTGGTCAGGGAAGGGGGCGGAATCGTCAGGGCAAGCGCGATATCGCTCATCGTGAATCCGTCGCCGCCGCGCAGCGATCCGAGCACACGCCACCCGTCGATACTGGTGATATCGGCGTCCAGCAGTCCACTCGCCAACGCATCCGACCACCACCGGCCGGCCCGGAACAGGACCTCCGACACGCTGTCCGGACCGGTCGTCGTCGGCACCGCTCCCCCGCTCATCTCTTCCATCTCGAATAATTGGGTTCGTGCAGGATATCCGGCCTCATCACGACCCGCACACTCACGCCGGCTGCGCCATATCGGGGGCTTCGCCGGGCACGGGCCACGCCCGCAGCACGATCTGGGCCAACCATTCCGACGCCACGCCGAAGGCCGCGCCCACCAGGGCCGTCGTCGCGGCGATCAGCGCCGGATTGGAGACACCGGAGGTGGTGATCGGATGCGCGGTCGCCGCAATGGTGCCGACGGTCATCGCGAAGCCGAAGACGATCGCCGGCGTCGCCGACAACCACGGCAGCCGCGACACCTGAACCATTGCCAGACTGCCGATCCCGACGGCGACGGCCGGCAGTACCGCACTCTCGGTTCCGTTCACCGCCAGCAGGGTGCACGTCGCGATGGCGATGCCCGTCCAGTTGCACGCCACCGATTTCAGCAGCCCACCGATGCCGGACCCGACGAAGAAGAACGACGCCCACGCCAGGAACAACACCCATACGGGTAACGGCCAGACGGCGGCGGTCAGCCAGGTCGACAGGGCGCCGAAGATTCCGACGCTGATGGACAGCGCAGTGGCCTTGCTCATCGCATGTTCTCCATCAGTGAGCGTGCCCGTGGTCATGGTCGTGGTCATGGTCGTGGTCATGGTCGTGGTCATGGCCTGCGTGCGCCAACCGCTCACCCTCGACGAGGGTGCGGCGCTCGAGCGTCGAGGCGTCGAAGAGGCCCTTCTGCGTGGCCAGTCGGCAGAATGCCTCCCCGAACTGGCGGTAGTAGATCGCCGGGTCGCAGACATCGCTGAGCCCGGATTCGTCGATCACCGCGATGAGATGTGACTTGAACTCGTCCCACTCGAAGGTCCCTGCCTTGCAGAGGTGTACGACGAGCCCGAACAGCCGACCCTGCCATGGTGCATCGAAGATCAATTCGCCGTTGGATCGGGGCAGCGCGGTTGCGCCGTCCTGGTCATCGAAACCGGCGATATCGGTGACATCCTGGGTGACGGTCATCTAGCTCTCCCGCCCCGCGGAGACCAGTGCGGTTCCGACCATCGAGTCACGACTGATCAGATCCACCAGTTCGTCGACCGAGAGCCCTTCGGTGCCCGACGGACGCTGCGGGACAACCAGATAGCGGATCTCGGCGCTGCTGTCCCAGACGTCGATGGCGACATCGTCGGGCAGCGTCACCCCGAATTCGGCGAGCACGCTGCGCGGCTCCTTGACCACGCGGGCGCGGTATTGGGGGTACTTGAACCACGCGGGCGGGATGCCCAGCAGCGTCCACGGGTAGCAGGAGCACAGCGTGCACACCACGATATTGTGCTTTTCCGCTGTATTCTCGACCGCCACCATGTGTTCGGTCTGCAGCCCGGTGAATCCCATATCGGCGATCGCGGCGGTGGCATCACGCAGCAGCCACTCCTTGTACTCCGGGTCGGTCCAGGCGCGCGCGACCACCTTGGCGCCGTTGACCGGGCCCATGTCGTTCTCGAAGGACGACACGACGGCATCGACGGCCTCGTGCTCGGCAAGTCCCTTCTCGACCATGAGCGATTCCAGCGCGTTCACCCGCGCCTCGACATCGGATAGTGAAAGCCAGTCCATGTGTGTTCTCTTCCTGCGAGTTTCGTCAGTGTGCGGGTTCGAGGTAGTCCTCGAACAGGTCGGCGTACAGGTCGAACTTCTCGGCGGCGGCCTCGCCCCACAGTTCGGTCGAGGTGAACCGGACCATGTAGAGCTGGTGTGGGACGTCGGTCTGCTGGTGGGCGCTGGCCGCGGGGTCGTGATAGGCCCCGTACTGCTTGGCGACGACACCGGTGGCGCGATTGAGATACCCAGGCAGCCGGTTGTGGGTGACCTCGTGGATATTGCGCACCGTCACCGTCGCACCTACCTCATAGGCCGGTGGAGCATCCGCAGGCAGGTCATGGGGCGTGCCCTTCCACAGCACGTCGACCATCTGTTCGGCGAACGGGGACAACGTGTCGGGCTTGTCGGGATGTGGGTTCATCGACGGCGCGCCGAGTTGCTGCATCCGCGCATCGATCTCCTCGTGGGAGATGTATCCCTTGTCGTTGAGCAGCTTCTCCACCGAGAACAACCAGTGTGCGTAGTAGGTCGAATCGGTGTAATCGCTCCATCCCATGAGTTCGATGCCGTGCCGCTGCTCGTCGAGATTGAAGGCACCCTTGGCGATCGCCATCGCGGTGACGGCGTGCATCCGGCCTTCGAAGGGATAGCGCCAATTGGGAATGTCCGGCTCAAGGAACACGGGATCGATGGGACCGAGCCCATCCCGTCCGCCGACGTCATGTGGACCGTGCATTTTCTGAGCACTCCTGTCGATTGATTCGTCTCCACAACACTTCGAGTTGGAAGTATTCGCCGGTGCAACGCGGGTCGCAATCCGTCCAGAGATCCGTAACACGGCATTTACCACCGGTCGCTCGGATGTTAAATATGCGTTTCATGAGCTGTTTTATCCGCCTGTAGCGGTTGCGTCAGTCCGGGTCGACGGTAACCATCACACATCAGCGGAATATTTGTTGCGTGGAACTAATAGTCAGGAGAGAGATCCTCATGAGCACTTCACGCACTGCGCGGGCGGCTGCGGTCACCCCCGCAGATGATGCCGCCGTCGGCTCGGCCCTGTGGTTGACCGGCACTGTCACCCTCGCGCTGATCGCGTACTACTTCCTCGGCTATGACCAGGGCGCGGTCTCGGTCTTCGGGTCGGACACCCATGTGCACGAGTTCCTGCACGACGCCCGCCATCTGCTCGGCTTCCCCTGCCACTGAGAGGATTCCGACAATGGAAAAGAGACTCATCGGGCTGGGACTCGGTGCCGGCGCGCTCGCCGGCATCGTCACCTTCGGCTTCGCCCGGGTCAAGATCGCCCCGCTCATCGATGTGGCGATCGGTATGGAGGGCGCTCACACGCACGGGCCAGCCGCGGAGACACACGAACACGAGCCCGAGGTGTTCAGCAGGACAGTCCAGGAGAATATCGGTGCCGCCGTCGGCTCGGTGATGTTCGCGGTCATCATGGGTGCGCTGTTCGCCGTCGCGCTCGCGGTGCTGCTGAACATGCTGCGCAACCGGCGTATACCTGCCGATCCGCGCACCGTGGCGGCACTTGTTGCGGCGGGGGCGTTCTGCGTCGTCTCGGCGGTGCCGCTACTCACCTATCCGGCGAGCCCACCCGGCGTCGGCGACGACGCCACCGTGGGCGCCAGGACCACCGCTTACCTTGTCGTGATCGCCGGTTCGGTCGCCATCGCCTGTGCGGCGCTGGCGGTGGGGCTCGCGCTGCGCACACGCGTCGGGGCCTGGCCGTCGACAGTGGCGGCCACGGTCGGATACCTGGTGGCAGTGACGCTCCTCGCGTCGGTGCTGCCGTCGTTCGACGAGACCCCGCACGGCTTCCCCGCCGACGTCCTCGCCGATTTCCGGCTCGCGTCGCTGACCAACCAAGCTCTGCTGTGGTTGGTCATCGGGTCCACATTCGCCTGCCTGTTGCCCCGCGCGCTGCGCACCGTCACCCCAGAGGAGCACCTGCGTGCCCATCGTTGAGTTCACCCCGACCCCCGATCAGTACGTCTGGACGTTCGGGGGCGCCGATCCGATCATGGAGGTGGCGCCGGGGACGGTGCTGAAGCTGTGGACCGAGGATGCCTTCGCGGGCCGAGTGACGTCGAGCTCGGACAAACCGAGCGAGGTGCTCAATCCCAAAGAGCTCAACCCACAGACCGGCCCGTTCTACGTCACGGGCGCCGAACCCGGTGACACATTGGCGTTGCACATCGTGTCACTGGAGCCGGCGCGTGACTGGGCCGCGTCGACCACCATTCCGTTGTTCGGGGCGCTCACCGGCACCGACCGGACCGCTGGCCTGCAGCCTGCGCTACCCGAGAAGACCTGGATCTACCAGATCGATCGCGCGGAATCCACCGCGGTCTTCACCGCGCACGAAACCGATTTCACGCTGACGGTGCCACTGGCTCCGATGCTCGGCACCGTCGGGGTCGCCCCCGCGCTGCGGGAGGTGCGAACGACGTTGGTGCCGGACTACTTCGGCGGCAACATGGATACCCCCGAACTGCGCGCCGGCACCACGGTGTACCTCGGGGTGAATGTGGAAGGTGCACTGTTCTCGGTGGGCGACGGCCACTACCGGCAGGGCGAGGGGGAAACCTGTGGCACCGCACTGGAGGGCGCGATGAACGTCACGGTGCTCGTGGAACTGATCAAGGGCGGCGCACCCGCGTGGCCGCGCCTGGAACACGACGACGCCCTGCTGACCGTCGGGTCGGCACGCCCACTGGAGGATGCGTGGCGCTGCTCGCAGGTGGAGATGGTCCGTTGGCTGACCGAACTGTACGACCTCGCCACCATGGACGCCTACCAGCTGTGTTCGCAGCTGTGCCTTTCACCGCTGGCCAACGTCGTCGACGTGAACTACAGCGCGGTGACGAAGATTGCCAAATCACTTCTGCCACAATCTGATCCGTACAGCGGCACGCATGCTCGCATGCGTGCCGCCGCCGGTCAGCTCGACTGACGCTTCCCGCGGGGTTGCCACAGGACCAGCGCGGTGCTGGGTTTACGCAACCGGTCGACCTCGGCGGTCAGCTCGGCAACGCGGCTCTGCAGCGCCTCGACCTGGTTGGTCAGTTCGATGATCCGTTTGATACCGGCCAGGTTGACGCCCTCGTCCTGGGAGAGCCGTTGCACCTCGCGGAGCAGGTCGACGTCGTGCTGTGAATAACGTCGACCTCCTCCGGAGCTGCGCTGCGGTTTGACCAGACCGAGTCGGTCATAGGTGCGCAGGGTCTGCGCGTGCATACCGGCCAGCTCGGCGGCCACCGAGATCAGGAAGGTCCTGGCGTCCTCTTGGCGGCTCATGACAGGTTTCCTGCCCAACCCGCCCTGGGGTCGAATCCGGTGGCCCGCTCGGCCTTTGCATAGTTCTCCAGCGCCTCGGCCGCCTCGCCCTCCAGATTGGGCGGCACAGCGACCTTCACGGTGACCAGCAGGTCGCCGTGTCCGCCGGAGCGCTTGGGCACCCCGCGTCCACGCACCCGCAGGATCCGGCCGTCGGAGGTGCCCTTGGGCACCCGGACTCCGACCTTGCCCTCCAGGGTGGGCACCGAAAGTGTTGTCCCCAGCGCCAATTCGTGGAACGACACCGGGACGGTGACGGTCAGGTCGTCACCGTCGCGACCGAACACCTTGTCGGCGCGGACGTGCACGGTGACGTAGAGATCACCCGACGGCGCGCCACGCAGGCCCGCTTCACCCTGACCGGCCAGCCTGATTCGCTGCCCGTCCTCGACACCCGGTGGGATCCGGACGTTGATGGTGCGGGTCCTGGTGGTCACCCCGGTGCCCTTGCACTCGTCACACGGGTGCTCGATGATCGACCCGCTGCCACGGCATTCGGTGCACGGCTCGGAAAAGCCGAACGCGCCCTGGTTGCGGTTGACCACCCCGGCGCCGTTACAGCCGGGGCACACCTTCGGACTGGTGCCCGGACGCGCGCCGCTGCCATGACAATTGGTGCACGGGGCCGGGCTGGTGAGCCGCAGCGGCATCGCCACACCCTTGGTGGCTTCCAGGAACGAGAGCTCGGTCTCGGTCTCCAGATCGTTACCGCGCCGGGGGCGGCTCGGCCGGGGCTGTTGAGCACCCCGGCCGAACAACCCGCCGAACAGATCACCGATGTTGGCACCGCCGGCCTGCCCGGCCTGGTCGAACAGGTCGCCCAGGTTGAATTCCACTCCGTCACCGGAGAACCCGCCGAAGCCGCCACCGGCGCCGCCGGGTCGGCGGCCGAAGCCACCGCTGGCGAACAGCCGACGGGTCTCGTCGTACTCTTTGCGCTTGGCGTCGTCGGTCAGGACTTCCTTGGCTTCGGAGGCGGCCTTGTAGCGCTCCTCGGCGGCGGAGTCACCGGGATTTCGGTCCGGATGGTTCTCGGCCAGGATCTTGCGGGCGGCCCGCTTGATCTCGTCCTTGCCGGCGTCAGAGGTGACACCGAGCTCCTTGTAGAAGTCCTTCTCGACCCATTCACGTTGGGCCATCCGTCACCTCCTTCGCTGGCTAGTCTTCTGATTGTGCAGGTTGTGCATTGCCGGAGTCAGCATTCTCGACCGTGTCGACCACTCCGACCATTGCGTGGCGTACCACCACGTCACCGACCTTGTATCCACGGCGCATGACGGTGCCGACCACCGGGGCCGACCCGTCACCCTCGTGCTGGACCGCTTCGTGCAGCGACGGATCGAAGGCATCGCCCTCGGCGCCGAAGCTACTCAATCCGAGTCCTTCCAAGGTGGTGACCAGCTTCTCCGAAACCGCCTTGAGCGGACCGGATTCCAGGTCACCGTGGCTGCGGGCGCGTTCCAGATCGTCGAGAATGCCCAGCAGCTGGGTGATCACGCCGGCCTTGGCCCGGTCGGCGGTGACCTGCTGATCGCGCAACGCCCGCTTGCGGTAGTTGGCGAACTCGGCCTGCACCCGTTGCAGATCGGCGGTCAGTTCGGCGACCTTCTCGTCGGCGGCTCCGGGAGCACCGGCGGCCTCGGCGGGCGCCGAGCCCTCAGGATTGCCCTGAGGGTTCGGCTCCTGCTCGCGAACTTCGCCGGTGTCCGGATCGATACGCCGTTTGTCGGTGATGGTCACCGGCTCTTCGTGCGAATCGGTCTGACTCACTTGCGCTCCTGGTCATCCTCGACAACCTCGGCGTCCACGACGTTGTCATCGGCTTGCTGGGAACCCGCATCGCCGCCGGCACCCTGCTCGGCCTGGGTGGCCTCGTAGATGGCCTGACCCAATGCCTGGCTTTCGGTGCCCAGCTTCTCCATCGCGGACTTGATGGCCGCGATATCGGTACCGGCGAGTGCGGTCTTGGCCTCCGCGATGGCGGAGTCGACCTTGGCCAGGGTGTCCCCGGGGACCTTGGATCCACCCTCGGCGCTGCGCTGCTCGGCGACGAACTTCTCCGTCTGGTAGACCAGCGACTCGGCCTGGTTGCGGACGTCGGCCTCCTCGCGACGCTGACGGTCCTCGTCGGCGTGCGCCTCGGCATCCTTGATCATCCGGTCGATCTCCTCCTTGGAAAGGCCGGAGCCTTCCTGGATCTTGATCGTGTTCTCCTTGCCGGTGCCCTTGTCCTTGGCCGTGACGTGGACGATGCCGTTGGCGTCGATGTCGAAGGTGACCTCGATCTGCGGCACGCCGCGCGGGGCCGGCGGGATACCGGTCAGCTCGAAGGAGCCCAGCAGCTTGTTGTGCGAGGCGATCTCGCGCTCACCCTGGAACACCTGGATCTGCACCGAGGGCTGGTTGTCATCGGCCGTGGTGAAGGTCTCGCTGCGCTTGGTCGGGATGGTGGTGTTGCGCTCGATCAGCTTGGTCATCACGCCACCCTTGGTTTCGATACCGAGGGACAGCGGGGTGACATCAAGCAGCAGAACGTCTTTCACCTCACCCTTGAGCACACCGGCCTGCAGCGCGGCGCCCGCGGCGACAACCTCGTCGGGGTTGACGCCCTTGTTGGGCTCCTTGCCACCGGTCAGTTCCTTGACCAGGTCGGTGACCGCGGGCATACGCGTCGAGCCACCGACGAGCACCACGTGGTCGATCTCGCCGACCGAGATACCGGCATCCTTGATCACCTGCTGGAACGGCGCACGGGTGCGGTCCAGCAGATCCTGGGTGATGCGCTGGAACTCCGCGCGGGTCAGCTGCTCGTCGAGGAACAGCGGGTTCTTGTCCGCGTCGACGGTGATGTAGGGCAGGTTGATCGAGGTGCTCTGTCCGGAGCTCAGCTCGATCTTGGCCTTCTCGGCGGCTTCCCGAAGCCGCTGCATGGCCATCTTGTCCTTGGTCAGGTCGATGCCGCTGGTGCTCTTGAACTTGTCGACCAGCCATTCGACGATCCGGTCGTCCCAGTCGTCGCCACCGAGGTGGTTGTCACCGGAGGTGGCGCGCACCTCGACGACACCGTCGCCGATTTCCAGCAGGGACACGTCGAACGTGCCGCCGCCGAGGTCGAAGACCAGGATGGTCTGTTCCTTCTGTCCCTTGTCCAGACCGTAGGCCAGGGCGGCCGCGGTGGGCTCGTTGACGATGCGCAGGACGTTGAGGCCGGCGATCTGGCCGGCTTCCTTGGTGGCCTGCCGCTCGGCGTCGTTGAAGTACGCGGGCACCGTGATGACGGCGTCGGTGATGTCCTCACCGAGGTAGGCCTCGGCGTCGCGCTTGAGCTTCTGCAGCGTGCGCGCGCTGATCTCCTGCGGGGTGTAGTCCTTGCCGTCGATTTCGACGGTCCAGTCCTTACCCATGTGCCGCTTCACCGAGCGGATGGTGCGGTCGACGTTGGTGACCGCTTGGTTCTTGGCGGGCTGACCGACCAGCACCTCGCCGTTGCGCGCGAACGCGACGACCGACGGGGTGGTCCGGGAGCCCTCTGAGTTGGCGACGACGACCGGGTCGCCACCCTCCAGCACTGCGACGACGGAGTTGGTGGTCCCGAGGTCGATACCGACCGCACGAGCCATAGTTCATTGCCTCCTGTTTGGCTTGAATAGGATCTGAGTGAACCTCACTCAAGCCTGCACCCGACCGGTTCACCCTGTCAAGTGGAAGTTGAGTCTGATTCACTCAAGTTGTTGTCGAATTGGTCAACGTCACCGTCGCCGCGATTTGTTCCCGGACCTGCCCACCTCGCCGAAAGTGACGCTGCGGTCGTGGCGGATGTGCCCCGAACAGCCGAAACGTCACTCTCGGCGAGAGCGCAGGAACTCGCGCAGCACGCGGAGAACCTCGGCGGGCTGGTCGTAGGTGACGATGTGGCCCGCCCCGGCGATGGCGACCAACTGCGAATCCGGGGTCCGGGCGTGCGCCTCGTCCAGCACGTCGGCGCCGACCAACGGATCGCCGCTGCCGCGAATCCACAGTGTCGGGACGGCCAGGCGGTGCAGCTCGGGAGTCAGATACACCCGCATCGTTCGCGGCGCGTAGGCCTGGACCTGCCAGTCGTCGAGTGCACGCTCGCCGTGACGGTTCTTCGCCAGGGCCTCCTCGACCGCGGATCCGACGATGCGGTCGAAGCCCGGGGTATCTACACCCGCGGTCAGGGTGGCCGCCAGCGACGACCGGACCAGTCCGGGAAACCTGGCCAGCAGCCAGCTGGTCGCCCGCAGCAATCCCGGCGTCCGGGTGACCACCCAGGTGAGGAACTGGTAGGGGCGGACGGCGTCGAGCCCGCCCGGACCGATCGCGACCAGGGCATCGACGCGGTCGGGGTGCTCGAGCGCGAACCCGGTGGCCACCCCGCCGCCGAGTGACAGACCGATCAACCCCACCCGATCCAGCCCGAGCTCGTCGAGCAGCGCACCCATGAACCGGCGGTAGAACCGGTCGTCGAGGGTGCCGCGCCACGGTCGGCTGCCGCCATGTCGGGGCAGGTCGACGACGTACACCCGATGGTCGCGTGCCAGGTCGGCGATGACGTCGTGCCAGACACCCAGCCCGGTGTCGAGCATCGCACCGTGCAACAGCACCAGCGCCGGGCCCGCTTCACCGGCCAGGTACACCCGCACCGGGCCGCCGCCGACCGTGATGTCGACATGCCTCATCCAGATCGCCTCCGATCGATGTTCGGGCCGCCACCCCATGGCATCACCGCGGCTACCGATCCCGATTCGCGACGGCACCCGCCCACGGATATCTTCGCAGCCGGTAACCTGCGGTATCCGTTGCGCGCAATTGGGGGTTCGATCACAGGTGAGAGAGCAGATTCCGCATCACGACCCGGTCCAGGTACCGGTCGACGTGCCGCCTGCACACGTGATCGACAGCGAACCCGAGTCGCCGGAGATCCCCGAACTTCCCGAGCCCGACGAGCCGGCCCAGCCTTCCGAGGGCGTGGTCACCGACAAGGCGCCGGTCAAACGCAACGGTTTCAACCGGCGCGGGTTCCGCTTCTCCACGCCTCTCGGCGACATCGCGATCGCGGTGCGTACCCCGAAACAGCAGCCGGTGGTGCCGAAGTGGTTCGATCCGCTGGGGCTCACCGATCGTGCGGTCGACGCGGCCAAGACGGGCCTCAAGCTGGCCGCGTGGGGCGAGGAGCAGGTCGTCACCTACGTCAAGAACCGCCTGGACGCCGTCGAGCCCACCCCGCGGCCGCTGCCTCAACCCGAGGCCTCACCGCATGACTCGCTGCACACCAAACTGGGTCGCCTGTTGGACAGGGCCCTGGACCAGAGCACCGCGGGCAGTCAGCAGGAGCTCTACCACCGCCTGCTTGACCAGCTGGTGGCCGACGAGGCCCGCATCATCGGCGCGCTGTCCGACGGGACCTCCTCCCCGCTGGTCAACATCTACAGCCGGTCCCGCAACCAGGTCGTCCTGCAGAATGCGTGCCTCATCGGACGTACCGCGAATGTCGCACTTCCCCATATGGTCCCGCAGTACGTCGATCATCTGCTATCCCTTGGTCTTGTCGAGACCGGTCCGGAGGACCCGTCCAAGAAATCCGACTACGAGGTGCTGATGGCCGAACCGATGGTGCTCAAGGCGGTGAAGGGTGCCTCGAAGGGTCCGTTGATCGCCAGGACGGAGAAGCTCTCCCTGAGCCTCTCCACGCTCGGCATGGGTCTGTGGGCGGCTGCCGTCGCCGATGGCTAACGAGACCCTGCTCGCCATCCAGTCCTGGCGGGAGATCACCGCCGACTTCGAGGTCAACTGGTTCATCTATCTGTCGATGCCGTTCGTGGCCGCCTTCGTCGGCTGGAGCACCAAGATCGTCGCGGTCGAAATGCTCTACCGGCCAATGGAATTCCGCGGCATCGGCCCGTTCGGATGGCAAGGCATCGTCCCGCGCCGGGCAGGCAAGGTCGGCTCGAAGACCATCGAACTACTCACCCAGAATCTGCTCAAACCCGAGGAACTGCTCGAACGCGTCGACGCCAGGGAAGCGGTCGAGGCACTGCGTGAACCACTCACCGAGGCCATCGACGAGGTGTCCCGCGAGGTCGCCGAGCAGATCCGGCCCGGCCTGTGGGACGCCCTGCCCGACCCGGCCCGACGTGCCATCCAGAAGCGCATCCAGGACGAGACCCCCCGCGTGGTCGAGTCACTGCTCAACGAGATGCGGGCCGACCTCCCGCGTTTCGTCGACATCCAGTTCCTCGCCGTCACCACATTGGTGCGCAACAAGGACAAGCTCAACAAGCTGATGCGCGGGATGGGCGATGACGCGATGGCGTTCGTCCGGCGCAGCGGCATCTATTTCGGTCTGGTCATCGGTGTCGTGCAGATGATCGCGTGGGCTCTGTTCCAGAACCCGTGGATCATGCCGGCGTTCGGTTTCGGTGTCGGCTTCATCAGCGACTACATCGCGTTGAACATGCTGTTCCGGCCGATCGAGCCGAAGAAGTACCTGGGCTTCATCCCCTTCCAGGGACTGCTGCACGCCCAGCGTGACAAGGTCACCCGCGATTACGCGAGGATCCTGGCCGATGATCTGTTCTCCCCGGAGATCCTGTTCGACGGGGTGTTACGCGGACCGGGCGCGGACAAGTTGTTCAGCCTGGTCGGCAAGGAGGTCAGCGCGGCGATCGACGCCCAGACCGGGGTGGCCACCCCACTGGTCAAGCTCGCCGTCGGCAGCCAGCGATACAACGCATTGAAAGACAGCCTGGTTCAGGTCGTACTGGAGCGGCTGCCCACCACACTGGTGGAGGCGCAGGACTACGCCATGAAGACCCTCGATCTGGAGAACACCATCATCGAGAAGATGGGCCAGCTCACCAACGAGGAGTACGAGTCCATCCTGCGACCGGTGTTCAAGGACGACGAGCCGACGATGATCGCCGTCGGCGCCGTCCTCGGCGGCGTCGTCGGTGAACTCCAGGTGGTGCTGATCGAGAACTTCGGCAACGAGCCGGCCGCGGTGAGCGCGCTACCCCAGCTCGTCCGGCACGCCCTGCACCTGTAACCGCGTCGCGACGGTAGCCTCGCAGGTGTGACGGGTGGGGCGAAACGGACAGCGCTGTGGTTCGGCAGCGGCGGCATCGCTCTGGCGCTGCTGATCGGCGGGTGTTCGGACAGCACCGAGGGCCGCCCGGTAGGCGCCGGACCCACAGGCACCGAGCCGGACTTCCCCACCTCGCGCCCGGACCGCACCACCACCACGCCCACCCAGTCGCCCATCACCCCGGCCCCGGCCCCGCCGCCGGTCACCGTGCCTCCGGGTGGCGAGAACCTGGCCCCGCAGAACGGCTACGTCTTCATCGAGACGAAATCAGGCCAGACGCGCTGCCAGATCTCCGACCGGGCGGTCGGCTGCGAGGCCGAATTCGAGAACTCCCCGGAGGTCGACGGTTTTCCCGCCAACGGGGTCAACATCACCGCTGCCGGCGAAGTCACATGGTTGACAGGAAATCTCGGCGACATCCCGACGGTGCAACTGGACTACCGCACCTACACCGCGCTGGGCTGGACGATCGTCGCCACCGAGGACGGCACCCGTTTCACCAACGACGGAACCGGGCATGGAATGTTCGTCCGGATCGAAGGTGTGGAGACGTACTGATGAACGGCCTACCGCTATGAGCATTGCCCGCAACGAGCGCGCCGCGCTGGTGGCCACCATGCGTGCCGCAGGCCCCGATGCTCCGACCCTGTGCGAGGGCTGGACCACCCGCGATCTTGCCGCGCATCTGGTCGTGCGGGAACGCCGCCTCGACGCCGCGCCGGGAATCCTGATCCCGCAGTTGGCCGATTACACCGCCCGGGTTCAGGACCAGCTGACCGCCTCCACCGATTGGCACGACCTGCTCGGTCAGGTTGCCGACGGACCGCCGCTGTACTCGCCGTTCAAACTTCTCGACCCGCTGGTCAACGTCGCCGAGATGTTCATCCACCACGAGGATGTGCGACGGGCGGGAAAGAATTGGGAGCCAAGGGTTCTCGATGAGTCCACGACGGCGGCACTGCGAAGGCAGGTCCGCTCGTTCGCCAAGATGACGCTGGCCAAGTCCCCGGCGAAGGTGTCACTGTCCACCCCCGACGGAGTCGTGCTGACCACCGCGGGCAAGGGCGCCCCGGTGACGGTGTCCGGCGAGCCCGGCGAACTGCTGCTGTTCGCTGCCGGCCGCGAACCCGTGCGGGTGGACTTCACCGGGGACGCCGACACCATCGCCGCCGTGAAAGCCGGCCGCCGCGGACTCTAGGTATGAGCGCCACGATCGCGGATTACCTCTGGTGGCAGGAGTTTCGGCCGGACTGGGCCGTTGCGCACTGCGTGACACTGCTCGATGCCGCGACCCCGGATCAGGTGATCGGCGCTCTCGGCGGTGACACCATCGATCGGATAACCGGTATCGATGCGCTACTGGTGCACGCCGCCGACCATGCGGGTGAGTGCTACAACCCGACCGAGGCGGTCATCGGCGTCACCACCACCGAGACCGGCTGGGTGCTGATGGCCGAGGTGAACGGATATCTGGGCGTCACGCCTGAACTCATCCGGCCGCTCACCGTGGGCCGGACCGTCGTCTCGCATTTCCGCAACATCAACGCGCTCTACCAGTTCACCTGGTGGCACGATGGGCGCCTACTGACCGATCTCGATCTGCTGTTCCCGTCCGAGCGGGCCGGCGACAACCCCGACGCCGCGCTGGAACACCTGCACGCCGTCGGGCTGCCGCTGGACCCCGACGCCGACGTGTCGGCACTGGATCTCAGTGCGGCCGCATTCGCACTCGCCGAGCGGATCACCGGGGTGGCCTGCACCCCCATATTGTTCGAGCGGGCCGACTTCACGGTCGCCGTCGTACCGATGTCCGCGGGCTAGGGTGGAAACCATGTCCAGCATCGATTTCCGGGTCTTCGTCGAACCACAGCAGGGCGCGAGCTACGCCGACCAACTCGCGGTGGCCCGCGCCGCCGAACAGCTGGGGTATTCGGCGTTCTTCCGGTCCGACCACTACCTGGCGATGGCCGGTGACGGGCTGCCCGGCCCCACCGACTCCTGGGTCACCCTGGCCGGTATCGCGCGGGAAACCTCCACCATCCGGCTCGGCACCATGGTCACCTCGGCCACCTTCCGGCATCCGGGTCCGCTGGCCATCGCGGTGGCCCAGGTCGACGAGATGAGCGGCGGACGGGTCGAACTCGGTATCGGCGCCGGGTGGTTCGAGGCCGAACACCAGGCCTACGCCATCCCGTTCCCGCCGTTGGGCGAGCGCTTCGACAGGCTGACCGAGCAGTTGCAGATCCTGACCGGACTATGGGGCACCCCGATCGGCGAGACCTATGACTTCGCCGGCACCCACTACACGGTCAAGGACTCCCCCGCCCTGCCCAAACCCGCACAGCAGCGGGTGCCGATCATCATCGGCGGTGCGGGCCCCAAGCGGACCCCGGCGCTGACCGCGCGCTTCGCCGACGAGTTCAACATCCCGTTCGCCTCGCTGGAGGATCTGACGGCCCAGTTCGACCGGGTCACGGCCGCCGTGGCCGCCGCCGGGCGCGCCCCGGGGTCACTGGTGTATTCGGCGGCATTCGTGCTGTGTGCCGGCGCCGACGAGACCGTGCTGACGCGGCGGGCCGGGGCGATCGGGCGTGAGCTGGACGAGATGCGGGGCAATTCGCCGGTCGTCGGCACCCCGGCCGAGATCGTCGACAAGCTCGGCGCCTTCACCCAGGCCGGTGTTCAGCGGGTCTACCTGCAGGTACTGGACATGTCGGATCTGGACCACCTGGAGTTCTTCGCCACCGAGGTCATCGGGCAGTTGGACTGACACACGGCTACCATCGGTGGCCGTGACGGGCGATCCCAAATGGCATGAGCGAACGCCCACCCTGCTCGCCGCGAGTGTCGCGGCACTGGTCGCCATCGGCCTGGTCGTGTGGCTGACGTTGACGCTGGTCCGCCAGGTGAACACGCCGGCACCCCCGCCGGAGTATGTGACGCCGACCTTCACCGATGACAGCGGTACCTCGTCGGCCACCACCACCGGGTCGGCCTCGACGACCAGCAGCTACGTGCCGCCGCAGACCAGCGACATCCTGGGACCCGAAACCAGCGAGACGACCACGACCACCACCCGTGAGCGGACCCGCACCGAGCGCACCCGGCAGAACGACGACGAGGACGACGACGAGGAAACCACCACCACCCGGCGCAACCGGCAGAACGAGACCAGGACGCTGTACCCGCTCCCCGCTCCCTAGCGGCCCAACGCGTGGAATTCCGCGACCAGCGCCTCGGCGCTGCGGACGGCAGCCCGGCATACCCGCGCGGTGAACGGGTCATTGAGCGGGTGCTCCGCACGGCGGCGCCAGCGCTGGGTGGCGGCGAACGCCGCGCGCGGCCCGTCGTCGGATCCCAGGCCGGGGGCCAACGGCCCCAATCCGAGCCTGCTGGCCGCATCGGTACCCGCCGCCCCGATCAGCCTGCGCAGCGAGGCCATCTCGTCGTCGGTCAAGGTCGTTGGGCGCGAACGTAATTGGCTCAGCAGTCGGAGTTCCTCGAAGGCATGCGTGTCGGCAAGCAGCGGGTCGATGTCGGCAAGGATCTGCCGGGCCGCGTAGACCGGATTCACCTGCACGAACCGCCGAAGCGACAACAGCGCGGTGTGCGCCTTGAGCAGATCCGAACGCTGGGCGAACTGCTGGTCGATGACATCGCGCAACGCGATCAGACCGCTGCGCTCCAGCAGTTCGTCGGCCAGCGCCACCGAATCGCTGATACCGGCCCGCAGCACCGCGATCGAGATACGCAGGCCGAACATGCCGAACCGCTCCAGCAGCGCCGCGCGGGTCGCGGCGTCCACCGGCAACGACTCGTCCTCGCGGACGAACCGGTCAGCACTGAGCATCGCCTTGGTCAGATCGGCGGGTTCCATGGCCGCCAACTTCTCCAGTGCGACGAACTCGCTCTGGCGCAGCGTCCGCGCGGTCAGCGCGAGCAGCCCGGAGACCGGAACCACTGCCTGGCAGATGCCGGTCTTGTCCATCTCGGCGGTGAACCGCGTCGCCACCTCGCGTGCGGACAACATGGCGTCGAGACGTCCGGCGCCGATCTCGTCGGCACGCGAGGCGACCCCGATGACGCCCAGCGCGCCGGTCTCACCGCCGGTGAGCTCACCGATCTGTTTGAGCAGCGCGATATCGGCGGCATTGAGGGTGCGCAACAGGAACACGACCGCATCGACGCGCGGCACACCATCCTGGGGCACCAGCAGACGAAGGGTGCGCTCGGAGACATCGCGTGACAGCGAGGACGTGCCGGGAGTGTCGATGATGGTGGCGTCGATGAGTTCGGCGGCCGGCCAGGCGACGTCGAGATCCTCGATATCGGCCGGGTCCAGTCCGGCGAAGCTGAACGTCAGACCGCGCTGCCCGTCCTCGGTGGCCCGCGCGATCGGCACGTTCGAGGTCCGGCCGTCCCGATGGTTGGCGGTCACCTTGGGAGTGGGTCCGTGCCGGAACGAGGTCACGATGCGGGTGGCCTCGGTGGCGTCGGTCGGGGCGATGTCCTCCCCGACAAGGGCGTTCACCAGTGTCGACTTACCGGCCTTGAGGGTGCCTGCCAGTGCGATCCGCATCGGCTGATTGAGCCGGCGGCCGATGCGATCCAGTTCGGCATGCGCATCGGGCCGATTCCGGTAGGCGGGATCGGCGCGATAGGCGTTGACGGTGCCGGCCAGGATGGCGCGGACGTGATCGCTGGTGCTCATGACCCGGACAAGCTTAGTGACTACCCGCCCACCAGCTTGTCGGTGTTCTCGATCACCTGACGCAGGATGTCGAGCTGACGGCGCAGTTCCTTGATCCTGGTGTCGCGCTCGGCCTCCTCGAGTTTGGCCGAGGACAGCGCGGCCTGCAGCGACTCGTTGAGTGACCGACTGGTCTGGTCGGCGATGCTGCGGTAGTGATCGCGCAGCTGACGCTGGATGGCGCGCAAACGGTCCCGGGACTCCTTGTTCACCACGAAGGAGACGTCGTCGACGAAGCGGCGCACATTGGTCTTGGCTTCGTTGCGCACCCGCAGCATCCGGTTTTCCATGTCCTCCTTGTAGGCCTTGCGCCCCAACAGGAATCCCGCCCCCAGTGACAACGGGTTGAACATGCCGAGCCCGGCGAACGAGGTCAGCATGCCGAACATGAGGATGCCGCCGTAGGAGCCGCGCATACCGGTGACCACCTTGTGGCCCGCCTTGATCGGTTTGGCCTCCAGCCGGGCAAGCGATTTGAACTCACCGAACCCGGCGCCCATATCGCGGGCACTGACCTGGGGTAGTTCGACGGCGTCCAGGCCGGCCTCCATGAAGAGCCTGGCCACCTCGGCGGCCAGGGCGTCGGCGCGCTGGTAGGCCCAGACGAAGTTGTCACCGACGGCCGTGGCCACGGCATCCTCCAACTCGGCACCGACCTCGGCCCAGTGCAGGGTCGGGTCACAGCCGTCGATCACCTTCTCGGTGTGAGCGGTGATGTGGCGGAATCGGTTTCGCAGGTCGTGGTCGATATCTGCGGTCAGGTCGGCGATACCGTCGTTGAGCCGCTGCTGCCACAGCGCGGTCTGCTGGAGCGCGTTCTGGGCTTCCTGCTTGCGACGTTCCAGCTCGGCGGTGAGCTTCTCACGGGTGGCCGGGTCGTCCAGCGCGGCCAGCTCGGTATCGATGGATAGTCGCAGATGCTCTGCGGCGGCGCGTATTTCGGTGACGACATGGTCGCGGATCCGGTCGGTCTCGCGTGACATCACCTTCTCGGAAAGGAATGAGATGATGGCCGGGAAGTTCGACTCGGCGTTGAGCTCCTTGTCGTTGAGGCTGATGGCATGTCCGCGCAGCACCGAACTGGCCGGGATCACCGGGATCTGGACACCGGCGCGGCCCAGGTGCGCGGTGTCGACGCCGACGATATCGCGCCAGTACGGGTACAGATCGGTCTTGGTGGCGATGACGGCGGCCACCGGGCAGATCTCGACAGCCTGCCGGATGAACGTCAGTTCCGGTTCGGTGAACTCCTGGCTGGTATCGCTGACCATCAACAGCGCGTCGGCATCGGGCAACAGGCCCAGCGTGGCCGAAAGGTGCGGCTGCCCATGCCCGCCCACGCCGGGGGTGTCGATGAAGGTGAGGCCGTTCTTGAGCATCGGCGCGGGTGCGCCCACCTCCGCGCGCACTACCTCCCGGCCCAGCGCGACCGGCAGCCGGCGCAGGTCCTTCTTGAGGTCGGCCATCTCGATGGGCGCGTACTCCAGCCCACCCGGTCCGGCCAGGACCAGGCGAGCCGACGGTTCCTCGGCATAGGAGACGACGGTCGCCACGACCGTGCTCTCATCGTCGCCGACGCGGGCGACCGGCAGGTTGAGCAGCGAGTTCAGCAGCTGACTCTTGCCTTGTTTGAGCTGTCCGGCGATGACCACCCGGATGTGCGGATCGGCGATCTTGTTCTTGGCGACCCGTAGCCGTTCCACCAGATCGGTGCGCTCGTAGAGCTCGGCGATTCTGGTGGTGTGGTCGATGAGCTCGACGATGACCTTCGTCTTGCGAGGATCTGAGCTCGTCGGCGCGTTCGTCGTCATCGGGGTTCCTCTCCTGGGCGTCCACGGTAAACGTGCGAACTGGCGGGGACCAGGAGCGGTCCCCGCCAGTTCTCGGTGGAGGGATCTTCTTAGAACAGTCCGGCGTCGATATTGGTCTCGACGTGGGTGTCCATGTTGGTGTGGATGCCGACCGAGTTGTCGACCGAGTTGTCGACGGCGGTGTGCTCGGAGTGGTCGACCAGGGTGTGGTCGGCGCTGTTGTCGATCTCACCGGAGTTGTCGACGATGGTGATGCCACCGCCGTGACCACCGTCGCCACCGGCGGCGCTGCCGCCGCCGAGGAGGCCGCCGCCGGCCACCGCGCCGCCGCCGTGGCCGCCGCTGGTGTCGACATCGTTGAGCACCGGGCTCTTGTTGCCGGAGATGATGTCGTCGCCGGCGATCTGCGAGTTGTCATGCACCTCGTTCTCGCTGCCCACGATGACCGGCGAGTGGTTGCCGGTCTTGACGTCGACCTCGGAATTGTCGGTGACGTTCTCGTCGCCGACGACGTTGTGGTGACCGGTGACGTTGTCGTCGCCGACCACGATGTCCTTGCCGGTGACATTCTCGTCGCCGACCACGTTGCCGTTGCCGGTGGTGACGGTGCCCGCGTTGTTGCCGTCGACGACGACGCCGCCGTCGGTGGCGGTGTTGGCGGTCTTGTTGCCGAAGGTGATGTCACCGAAGCCCAGGTTGAAGCCGCCGACCTGAGAGTTGGCCCCGGAGCTCTGGTCCGGGCTGAGGAACTCGGCGTTGGTCCGGTTGTGGCTGGCGATGTCGGTCTCCGGTGCGAAGGTGCGCTGCGGGGCGTACATCGGGGCGAACGAGTTGGCCAGGCTGTGGTGGTCGGCAACCGCGCGCTGCAGGCCGAGGATGGGGTCCCCGCCGCCGAGGGCGACACCGGCCGGTGCGGCCGTGGCGGCGACAGCGTGCAGCTGGGCCGCGGTGACGTTGGGCAGACCGGCGTCGCGCAACGCCTGCTCCGGGTCGGCGATGAAGGCGCCTGCCACATCGGGGCTGCGGAACAGGTCGAGGATGTAGTCGATGATGGTGGTCATTTCGGTGCCTTTCTCGATCTTGGCTCAGGAGTCTTTGTTCCTGTCGCTGGATGGTCCGGCGAACTGAAGACAACGTTATGGATCCGCCGACCCCGCTGAAACGGGGCTGATTCCCCTCCCGCCCGAACCCCGTACAGGGGTTTAGGGGCCACCCCCATTAGGGGATTAGGGGATGCCGCCGGGGCGGATATCGGCACGCGAAAAAGCCCGCCCACAGTGGCTGTGGGCGGGCTCGTCCGGAGATCGATCAGTCGAAGGTGTGGAAGTCGTGGTGCTCGGGGTCGACGGGCTGCTCGGGCAGCGACCAATCGGCCACGACGGGTTCGAACACCGGGTCGGCGACCGGCTCGTCGACGATCACCGGACTTGCCGGGAGGTCCTGACCGGTGAACACGTCGTCGAGGGTGCCACCGACATCGTGGATCTCCGGCGCGGTGTCCACCACCGCAGGAATATCGAGATGGTGCAGGTCATCGACCGTTGTCGGGACCGCGTCATCGATACCGAAGGCGTCGAACGCCGCGGTGGCCGCGCCCGTGGCCCAGACGTTGGCATCGGCGGCGGGAGCCACGGTCTCGCTGACCACCGGAATAAGCTGGTTCACATCGGCGATGGTGATGTCGGTCAGCCCGGCATCGGCGATCGCCTGGGTAGGGTCGGCGGCATAGCTTGCCGCGACATCGGGGTCACGCACCACCGCCATCACGAAGTCGAGCAGCGAGTTACTCATCAATCCCCGTCCCTGAAGTCCGTTACATCTGGTGCTCGTGCACCGATGTTATCCACGACGGCGGCTCCCGAGATCGGTGTTGAACCCACTCGCCGGCATCGGCCGTTAGGGGATCACCCATTAGGGGTTTCGACACGTTAGGGGGATTACCGCGTCGACGGTATCCCAGCCGATAAGGTGTGGCAGGACTGATGAGCAAAGACGAGGGAGGGGCCGCTCCATGAGCGACTCGCTGGGGTTGTCCGTCGGGGCGACCAATTTGGTGGCGGCCCGCGCAGGTCGTGCGCCGGTCACCCGACGGTCCGTGCTGACCGTGTTCACCGACCGGGCCCCCGAGGTGGGCGTCCCGAGCGAGAACCCGAACCTGAGCGGCCAGGGCCTGGTGCTCGGCGGGTTCGTCGACCGGGTCGGCGACCCGGTGCCGCTGGTGGCTTCCGACGGCTCCTCACACCGTGGCGAGCAGGTGCTCGCGGAAGCACTCGACGCGATGGCCCACACCGTCGGCGGGGGCAATCCGATCACCATCGCGGTCCCGGCCCACTGGTCGGGCAACGTGGTGGCCGCCCTGCAGGGTGCACTGCGCAGCAAACCGGGTCTGGCCAATGCCGCCCTGGTGCCGGATTCCATTGCCGCACTTGCCGGTCTGCGCACCGCCGGTAACCTGCCGTCCTCCGGCGTGGTCGCGCTCGTCGATCTCGGTGGCAGCGGCACCAGTGTGACGCTCGCCGATGCGGGCGCCCAGCTCGCCCCGATCGGCGCGACGCTGCGCTACCCGGAATTCTCCGGTGACCAGATCGACCAGGCGCTGCTCAACCACGTCATCACCGGAATCGCCGATGCCGGTGCGGCCGACCCGGCCGGAACGGCGGCCGTCGGATCATTGGGCCGGCTGCGCGACGAATGCCGCCGCGCCAAGGAACGGCTGTCCGCCGAAACGGCGACCGCGATCCCGGCCGAACTCCCCGGATTCAGCTCCGAGGTCCGGGTCACCCGATCCGAGCTCGAGCAACTGATCGAAGAGCCGCTGAACGGCCTGCTGGGCGCCATCGACGAGCTGTTGCAGCACAACAATATTGGACCGGGCGACATCTCGGCGGTCGCGACCGTCGGCGGCGGTGCGGCCATTCCGCTTGTCACGCAGCGTCTTTCCGAACGCTTGCAGGCGCCGGTGAGCACCGCGCCGCTGGCGGCTGCCGGTGTGGCCGCGGGTGCGGCGCTGGTGGCCGACCTGGCGTCGGAGGCCGGCGCCGCGACCGGGCTGGCTCCGGTGGCCTCCCCGGATGCGGCACCGACCGGCATGGCGCCGACGATGGGCTGGGCCGGCGCAACACCCCCCGCCGAGGAGGGACCGTCGGGTGGGTTGGCCTGGTCCCAGGACGAGGACGCCCCCACCGGCGAGCCCGTGCCGTATCAGGGGCCGGACTATCAAACCGGTTACACCCCAAGCCCTACCGATGCCCGCCCGCAGCTCGAATTCGCCACCGGCGAGGACGACTATCCCGCCGAACCGGCGCCACTGCCCTGGTACAAGCGGCCACCACTGCTGTTCGGCGCCGCGGCCGCAGCGGCGCTGCTGGCCGTCGGCGGGTTGGCGGTCACGCTGACCGGCAACAGTGGACCCAGCGGCCCCGTCACCGAAACCGCGACAAGCTTCTCGACCGAGCCGGTGCAGACCACCCAGACGGTCACCGTCACCGGTGAGAACGGCGTTGTCACCACCTCGGAGATCCCGCCGCCACCGCCGCCCCCGTCCAGCAGCAGCACCACGACGACGCCGTCCACCACCTCGTCGACGACCACCACGACCACCACCACGACGACGACAACGACGACCACCACGACGACCACGACGACGCCGCCCACGACGACGACTCCGCCGGTGACCACCACCCAGCCTCCGGTGACCACCACGCAGCCGGTCGTCACCACCACGGCGGCCCCTGCCCCCGAACCGGCGCCAGAACCGGCGCCCGAGCCGGTGGATCCCGTCATAGACGGCGCCGCCTAGTCCGACCGTGATCCCGGCGCTGCTGCAGGCACCGGCCGATCCGGTCCGGGTGCTGGTCACCGGCGGGATCGGGACCGGTAAGACGACGTTGCTCGGCACGGTGCGCACCGCGCTGCGCAGCGCCGGGGTTCCCGTGCTGAGCCGGGTCCCGCAGGCCGGGGAAGTCGTTTCCGCGGCGCTGGTCATCGATGATGCGCACCTTCTCGACGACGACCAGTTGGCCGTGTTGACCGAGCTCGCGGCCGACACCGACCGCACCGTCGTAGTGGCCTGCGAACCCTCGGTGCACCGGGATGCCCTGCGCGCCTTGACCATTGCCCTCACCAGAGAGGGACCCGCTGTCCCGCTTGGCCCGTGGACGGGGGCCGAGATCCATCGCGCCGCGGCCGAGAAGAGCGGTGGCTCCCCCGACGCCGAGTTCGTCGCGGCGGTGCAGACCGCGACGGCCGGCCTGCCGTTCCTGGTGCACGCCGCGGTGTCCGCACCGCAGCGCCCGCCGGCCGATTCGGCCCGCTTCGCCCTGGTGGAGCGGCTACGCCAGATACCGCAACCGGTCCTGGACACCGTGTTGCTGTGCTCGCTGGTGTCCGGCCTGGGAGCCGACGATATCGCCGCGGCGCTGGGCCTGGACATCGACCCGGCCCGGCAGCTCGTCGGCGAGGCGCATGCCGGCGGGCTGCTCGCCGCAGGCCGGCATCGGGGTTTTGTCAGGACCGTGCACCGTGCGGCCGCCGAGGTCGTCGGAGCCGCCCGCCATCACGACCTCGAACTGTCACTGCTGCGCACCCAGATCCAGATGTCCACGCTGACAGTCGATCTGGCTCTCGCAATGGCCGAGCACGGGCTGCGGGATCCGCAACTGGCCGCGGCGCTGGCGGACCTGGCCGTCGACAACCGCGACCAACCGGCGCAGGCGGCACGGTTGTACCGCGCGGCCGCCGACGCCGGCTCGACCGAGCTCAGTGCCGAACTCGCCGACGCACTCGCCCTCAGCGGGGACTGCGCGGCCGCGGCGCGGCTGGCCGACGAGCTGCTCTCCGCGACCGATCCGGTCCAGCGCGCCGCCGCGGTCCGGGTCGCGGCCAGCGTCGCCATCCACGATGGTGGTGCGGCACAGGCCGGCGACGTGTTCGCCTGGCTGGGCCCCTACCCCGACGCCGTCATCGCATCCGCCGCCGCAGTGGTCGCGATCGGTACCGGCGACGCCGCGGCGGCCCGCGCCGCCCTGGCGATGCCGGACGCCGGACCGCCGACGTCGACCGCGCGGGCATCGCGCCGGCTGGCCGAAGGTCTGCTCGAGTCGCTGACGGCGCCGTTCCCGACCGCGATCGCGACGTTGAGCCAGGCGGTCACGGCCGACCACCCGATATCGGTCGTCATCCCCGACAGCCCGTCCGCTCTGGTCACCCTCGCCGCGCTGCACGGTGGCGACGCGGTCCGTGCCCGCAGCATCATCGGCAGGGCGACCCGCGGACACCCCGAACCCTTCACCGCCCACCGGCACCGGCTGCTGTGGGGATGGTCGCGGATGCTCGACGGCCGGTTGGCCGGGGCCAACGCCGAGGTCGCCGCGACCGACGGCGCGACGTTGCATCGCCGCGATGCGCTGTGGGCGGCGGCATTGCGCACCGCGATCGCGCGCCGCAACGGTGACAGCGGCGGGGTGCAGAAGCATTGGTATGCGGCCATGGAGGTGCTCTCGGAGTACTCGCTGGACCTCTACTCTCTGCTGCCGCTCGGGGAGCTGTGGGTGGCGGCGGCCCGGTTACGCCTGGTCGACCAGGTGCAGCACCACATCGACACCGCCTTCGACCTGCTGAACCGGCTCGGCAAACCGGTCCTGTGGTCGGTGCCGTTGCACTGGGCGGGCGTGCACGCCGGCATCCTGTCCAACTCCCCCGACGCCGTGGCACCGCACGGGCACGCGCTGACGACGGCGGCGCCGCACAGCAGCTTCGCCCGCGCGCTCGCGGCGGCGGGCCGCACCTGGCTTCGGGTGTTGGCCAATCAGGTCGATGTCGACGAGGTCACCGCGGCCGCCAACGGCCTGGCGCAGTTCGGACTCACCTGGGATGCGACCCGACTGGCCAGCCAGGCGGCGCTGCAGACACCGGATCCGCGCATCTCGGGCGTGATGCTGCAACTGGCCCGCGATCTCAAGATCACCATGGCGGACCCGGACGGATCCGACGGTGATCTTGCCCACAGACCTGACGGCCCGGTTCCGGGCACCGATCCGACCACGCCACCCACTTCCGCGCCGGCCCGGCCGACAGCGCCGTCGACGCTGTCCGACCGCGAGCGCGAGGTGGCCGAACTCCTTCTCCTCGGAATGCCCTACCGCGATATCGGCAGCCAGTTGTTCATCTCCGCCAAGACCGTCGAGCATCACGTCGCCCGCATCCGTCGCCGGCTGGGCGCGGAGTCCCGTTCGGAGATGCTGTCGATGCTGCGTGCGCTGCTCGGAACGACCGCCTGAGCGGTCTCCCGAGCCACCGAGCAGGGTAGCCAACCGACTAGTTAGGACAGCCTTGCTAGCGGCGCCAACTTTGGTGATGTAACTATGAGCAGGCAACTAGCCTAAGTTACCCGTGAGTAACCGCGCTCAAGTTACCGGCTAGTAACCGAAAACCACTGGGAGGCACGCCGTGCAGCACACTCTCGAAATCAGCAGATTGATCCTCGGCCTGCTGATGACCGCCGTCGTGTTGGTGTTTGCTGCAAAGCGCGTCCTGTGGCTCACCAAGCTGATCAGCTCGGGCCAGAAGCTCGGCGACGAACGCGGCCGCAAGGACGATCTCGTCCGCCGATTCCTGAACCAGAACAAGGAAGTCTTCGCCCAGTCGAAGCTCCTCAAGTGGTCCATCCCCGGCATCGCGCACTTCTTCACCATGTGGGGCTTCTTCGTCCTGGCCACGGTGTACCTGGAGGCCTACGGCGTCCTGTTCGACCCCGAGTTCCACATTCCCTTCGTCGGCCGCTGGGCCGTGCTGGGCTTCCTGCAGGATTTCTTCGCCCTCATGGTGTTCCTGGGCATCGTCACCTTCGCGATCATCCGCATCGCCCGCGAACCCAAGAAGATCGGTCGCGAATCTCGGTTCTACGGCTCGCACACCGGTGGCGCCTGGGAGATCTTGTTCATGATCTTCCTGGTCATCGCGACCTACGCGCTGTTCCGCGGTGCCGCGGTGAACGTGCTCGACGAACGCTTCCCCTACCAGAACGGCGCGTTCCTCTCCGACGGAGTCGCCTGGCTGCTGGCCCCGCTCGGACCGACCGCGAACATGTGGATCGAGACCATCGCGCTGATGGGTCACATCGGCGTGATGCTGGTGTTCCTGCTGATCGTGCTGCATTCCAAGCACCTGCACATCGGCCTGGCGCCCATCAACGTCACCTTCAAGCGGCTGCCCGACGGCCTCGGCCCGCTGCTGCCGATGGAGCACAAGGGCGAGAAGATCGACTTCGACGATCCCGCCGACGACGCGGTGTTCGGCCGCGGCAAGATCGAGGACTTCACCTGGAAGGGCTACCTCGACTTCACCACCTGTACCGAGTGCGGACGTTGCCAGTCGCAATGCCCGGCCTGGAACACCGGTAAGCCGTTGTCGCCCAAGCTCGTCATCATGAACCTGCGCGACCACATGTTCGCCAAGGCGCCCTACCTGATCGAGGGCAAGCCCATGCCCGAGGAGGGCTCGGTCGACTTCGCCGAGCTCGGCGACAGCCTGCACGGACACGGTGTGCCCGAGGACGGCTTCGCACGCATCGAAGGTTCCGGCCCCGAGCAGGCGCTGCGCCCGCTGGTCGGCACCGCCGAACAGGGCGGCGTCATCGATCCCGACGTGCTGTGGTCCTGCACCAACTGCGGCGCCTGCGTGGAGCAGTGCCCGGTGGACATCGAGCACATCGACCACATCGTCGACATGCGCCGCTACCAGGTGATGGTCGAATCCGAGTTCCCCGGTGAGCTCGGTGTGCTGTTCAAGAACCTGGAGAACAAGGGCAACCCCTGGGGCCAGAACGCCAAGGACCGCACCAACTGGATCGACGAGGTCGACTTCGACGTCCCGGTCTACGGCCAGGACGTGGAGTCCTTCGACGGGTTCGAGTACCTGTTCTGGGTCGGCTGCGCCGGCGCCTACGAGGACCGCGCCAAGAAGACCACCAAGGCCGTCGCCGAACTGCTGGCCACCGCGGGTGTGAAGTTCCTGGTGCTCGGCACCGGTGAGACCTGCACCGGCGACTCGGCCCGCCGCGCGGGTAACGAGTTCCTGTTCCAGCAGCTGGCCGCGCAGAACGTCGAGACCATCAACGAGCTGTTCGAGGGTGTCGAGACCGCCAAGCGCAAGGTCGTGGTGACCTGCCCGCACTGCTACAACACGATCAACCGCGAGTACCCGCAGCTCGGGTCCGACTACCAGGTCGTGCACCACACGCAGCTGCTCAACCGCCTGGTCCGCGAGAAGCGGCTCATCCCGATCAACCCCGTCGGCCAGGACGTCACCTACCACGACCCCTGCTTCCTCGGGCGCCACAACAAGGAGTACGAGGCACCGCGTGAGCTGGTCGGTGCGGCCGGCGCGAAGCTCACCGAGATGCCCCGGCACGCCGACCGCGGCCTGTGCTGTGGTGCCGGTGGCGCCCGGATGTGGATGGAAGAGCACATCGGCAAGCGCGTCAACCAGGAGCGCACCGAGGAGGCCCTGGACACCGGCGCCTCGGCCATCGCGACCGGCTGCCCGTTCTGCCGCGTCATGATCACCGACGGTGTCGACGAGGTGGCCACGGCGACCGACCGGCAGAAGGCAGAGGTGCTCGACGTGGCACAGCTGCTGCTGGCCTCGCTGGAGACCAGCCTCTACACGCTGCCCGAGAAGGGCACCGCGGCCAAGTGGTCGGCCGAGCTCGCCGAGAAGCGGGCCGAAGCCGAGGCCGCCGCCGCACCTGCGGTCGAAGAGGCCGCCGAAGAGGAAGCGGTCGCCGAGGAGACGGCCACTCCCGCGAAGGCCGCGGCTCCGGCCGCCGCCGCACCCGTCAAGGGCCTGGGCATCGCCGGTGCCGCAAAGCGTCCCGGCGCCAAGAAGGCCGCACCGGCAGCATCGGCACCCGCGGCCGCACCGGCCGCCGAGACGGCCGCTCCGGTCAAGGGTCTGGGCATCGCCGGTGGCGCCAAGCGTCCGGGCGCGAAGAAGGCCGCACCCGCGGCAGCGGCACCCGCCGCGACCCCGGCGGAGACGGCACCGGCCGAGCCTGCGAAGCCCGAACCCGAGGTCAAGGGATTGGGGATCGCCTCCGGCGCCCGCCGTCCGGGGGCCAAGAAGGCCCCAGCGGCACCCGCGGCAGCGGCACCCGCCGCGACCCCGGCGGAGACGACCACCTCGCAGGACACCGCCGGTGCGGATACGGGGATCGAGGAGTCCAAGCCCGAGCCGCCCGTCGTCGGATTGGGTATCGCCGCAGGCGCTCGTCGTCCCGGGGCGAAGAAGGCCGCCGCGCCCAAGCCCGCCGCCGCCGCACCTGCGGCGCCCGAGGCTCCGGAAGCCGCTGTGGTTCCTGAAACCGCTGCGGCCTCTGAACCGGCCGAGCCCGAGCCCGCACCGGCGCCGACCTCCAACGGTTCCGGTGGGGACGCCCGCGTCGTGGGTGACGAGCCCCCGGTGAAGGGTCTGGGCATCGCCAAGGGAGCCCGTCGGCCCGGTAAGCGCTGACCCCGCACCTACTGCCGAGCGGCCAGTTGTGACACGCTTTCAGCGCAAAGCCGTGTCATAACTGGCCGTTCGGCGTTGGCTAGAGCGCCTTCAATTGGAATGGTGTGGCGCTGATGATGCCGCCCGGGCATTCGCCGTTCGAATCGGCCGACAGCACGCCCCCGAGCGTCACCGGATCGACGGTCATATGGACTATTGCCGGGGCATAACTTCCATCCGGGCAGATGAATCCATCCGGTTTGGTGACCGAGAAATTCCAGATGCCGCCGACCAATGTCATGGGTGTCGACCAGCCCTGGTTGCTCGATACCGTCCCGGTACATCCGGAAGGGTCGCACGTGCTGGCCACCACCCAGACGTTGTCCGGGTCGCCCTCCGCCCCCGAATAGGAGCCATTGAGTAATGGCGGTGCGGCCTGGGCGGGCGCAGCCAGGGCCAGGGCTGCTGCCGCAGCAATTCCCATTGCCGCGGTCAGCGAGCGTGTCATCGACGTCATAATGGATCGGAAAATAGCACCGTAATGGCGAAAAACGGCGTCGAGCGGCCATGAATTTACCGTCGTGACAGTCAAACCGTTATGCGGCACGAAAATCCGGTTGTCAACGCGTGGGACACTATTTCTCGTGAGTACCCATCAGCTTCCCGACCGAACGTGGCATCAGAGCCCGCAGCCGCGTCCGCGGACGTTCGCCCAGTCGACCAAGCTGCAGGACGTCCTGTACGAGATCCGCGGGCCGGTACACGAGCAGGCCTCCCGGTTGGAGTCCGAGGGCCACCGCATCCTCAAGCTCAACATCGGCAACCCCGCCCCGTTCGGGTTCGAGGCCCCCGATGTGATCATGCGCGACATCATCGCCGCCCTGCCCACCGCGCAGGGCTATTCGGATTCCAAGGGCATCATCCCGGCCCGCCGCGCGGTGTTCACCCGCTACGAACTGGTCGACGGTTTTCCCAAGTTCGACGTCGACGACGTATTCCTGGGCAATGGTGTCTCCGAGCTCATCACGATGACGTTGCAGGCGTTGCTCGACAACGGTGACCAGGTGCTCATCCCGGCACCGGATTACCCGCTGTGGACCGCCTCGACCGCGCTGGCCGGCGGCACCCCGGTGCACTACCTGTGCGACGAGACCCAGGGCTGGAATCCCGATATCGCCGACCTGGAATCCAAGATCACCGAGCGGACCAAGGCGCTGGTGGTGATCAACCCGAACAACCCGACCGGCGCGGTGTACAGCCGCGAAATCCTGGAGCAGATGGTCGAACTCGCGCGCAAGCATCAGCTGCTGCTATTGGCCGACGAGATCTACGACAAGATCCTCTACGACGATGCCAAGCACATCAGCCTGGCGACCCTGGCTCCGGATCTGTTGTGCCTCACCTTCAATGGGCTCTCCAAGGCCTACCGAGTGGCCGGCTACCGGTCGGGCTGGCTGGTCATCACCGGCCCCAAGGAACACGCGAGCAGCTTCATCGAGGGCATCAACCTGTTGGCCAATATGCGGCTGTGCCCCAATGTGCCTGCCCAGCACGCCATTCAGGTTGCCCTGGGCGGCCATCAGAGCATCGACGATCTGGTGCTGCCCGGCGGCCGGCTGCTCGAGCAGCGCGATGTCGCGGTGGAGAAGCTGAATGCGATTCCTGGAGTGTCCTGTGTGAAGCCCCAGGGTGCGCTGTACGCGTTCCCGCGGCTGGACCCCGAGGTCTACGACATCCACGATGACGAGCAACTGGTGCTCGACCTGCTGTTACAGGAGAAGATCCTGGTCACCCAGGGCACCGGATTTAACTGGCCCACACCGGATCATCTGCGCATCGTGACGCTGCCATGGGCGCGCGACCTGGCCAACGCCATCGACCGGCTCGGCAACTTCCTGGTCAGCTACCGGCAGTAGCAGGCACACCGCCTACGCTGTTGCGGGTGGCCCATTCCCATTCACACTCGCATTCGCTGAGCGGCCCCTCGCCGTTGGGCCCGCTGGCCGCACGGGTCGTGGTCGGTCTGCTGATCGCGATCGGCGTCGCCACCCTGATCGGGGTGGGCTGGCTGTGGCCCAGTCAGCAGAAACTGGACATCCCGCTGCCGTTCCAGAATTCCGCGGGCGGTGGTGTCAGCACCGAGGCGGGCCGGGTGGTGTCGGTCTCGGAGGCAGCCTGCGGTGGGCCCACGGTCGGTGCGGTCATCACCTCCGCGCCCCCGCCCAGCACCGGTGACACGTATTGCACCCAGTCGTTCATCAGGATTGGCTCGGGCCCCAACGAGGGCGCCTACACACTGCTGGAGTTCAGCGGCGGACCCGGACAACCGCAGCTCGTCGTCGGCGACGATATCCGCGTCACCCGCGCCGTCGACCCGACCGGCACCACCATCTACTCGTTCTACGACTACGAGCGCAGTTGGACGCTCACCGCGCTGGCGGCGGCCTTCGCGATCGTCGTCGTGGCCGTCGCCGGCTGGCGGGGTCTGCGCGCCCTGATCGGTATCGCCGTCGCCTTCGCGGTGCTGGTGCTGTTCATGCTGCCCGCCCTGCGCGACGGGGCGAATGCCATTCCGGTGGCGCTGGTGGCGTCGTCCCTGATCCTCTACGCCGTGCTCTACCTGGCGCACGGGGTGAGTCTGCGCACCAGCGCCGCGCTACTGGGCACGCTGACATCGTTGCTGTTGGCGACGGCGCTGTCCTGGGGGGCCATCGAACTCACCCACCTCACCGGGCTGTCGGAGGAGGAGAACAACGCGGTCGCGACGTTCCTCGGTGGGGTGTCGATCACCGGCCTGCTGCTGGCCGGTTTCATCATCGGTTCCCTCGGCGTCCTCAACGACGTCACCGTCACGCAGGCCTCGACGGCCTTCGAACTGGCGCAACACAGCGATTCGCGGCGGGCGGTGTTCTTCGGCGCCATGCGGGTCGGCCGCGACCACATCGCCAGCACGGTCTACACGCTGGTGCTCGCCTACGCGGGCAGCGCGCTCCCGCTGCT
>NZ_AOHQ01000119.1:0-73964 GCF_000416385.1 Mycobacterium sp. VKM Ac-1816D | reverse complement strand
ATGCGCATCTGGGCACTGGCAGCGCGCGGGCTGAGAGTGCAGGCCGCACTGATCTCGGCCTTGGCCAGCGCCCATCCGTCGATCAACCTCAACGCCGACGACTCGTCCTCGTCCTCGCAGTGCCGTGCGGTCACTTCGGCGATCGCGGCCAGCCGCCGGGCCGCCGCAGCCGCCTCAGCGCGGGTGGCATCGGTGACCTCGGCGATGAGCTCCTCATCGCTCAACTCCGACAGCCCCGACCGCTCGAACATGTGTTCTACACTACCCGCGCACCCCGGCGGGGCAAGGCCGATCGAGGCGCCTGTGGATAACTCCATCAGCCCTGTTCAGGAAGCCAAATCAGCGAACAGAACGGGCAAAATCATCGGTTGCCGGCGCGGGTCGTTGCCTCACTGAAAATGCGCGGCCGGTTCAGGACTGCAGGAACGACAGCAGGTCTGCGTTGATGACATCCGCGTGCGTCGTCGGCATGCCGTGCGGGAAATCCTCGTAGGTGATCAGCGTGCCGTTCTGCAACAACTCGGCCGACTTCGGACCGGCCGCAACGTAAGGCACGATCTGGTCGTCGCGGCTGTGCATGACCAGTGTGGGCACCGTGATCTTCTTGAGGTCCTCGGTGAAGTCGGTCTGGGAGAAGGCAACGATCCCGTCGTAATGGGAGAGTGCGTCACCCATCATGCCCTGCCGCCACCAGTTGTCGATGATCGCCGGATCCGACTGCGCGCCGGGACGATTGAACCCGTAGAACGGACCCGACGGCAGCGCCCGATAGAACACCGAGCGGTTGGCCGCCAGCTGTGCCTGCAGGTCGTCGAACACGCTCTTGGGCAGCCCTTCGGGATTGGCCTCGGTCTGCACCATGAGCGGCGGCACCGCGCTGATCAACGCGGCCTTGGACACCCGACTCTCGCCGTGGCGGGCCAGATAGCGCACCACCTCACCACCACCGGTGGAATGTCCGATGTGGATCGCGTCGCGCAGGTCGAGATGGTCGGTGAGCGCGGCGAGGTCATCGGCGTAGTGGTCGAGGTCATGCCCGTCCGGCGTCTGTGTCGACCGCCCGTGCCCACGGCGGTCGTGGGCGATGACCCGGTAACCGTGGGATAGGAAGAACAGCATCTGGTTGTCCCAGTCGTCGGAGGACAACGGCCAGCCGTGGCTGAAGACGATCGGTTGCCCGGATCCCCAGTCCTTGTAGAAGATCTGCGTACCGTCACCTGTGCTGAGAGTGCTCATGACAGATCAGCCTGCACCTTCGCTCGCCGGAAGTCGTTACCGCTAGCCGCCATTGTGCCCGTATGTCGGCATCCATGCCCGGAATCAATTCGACACCGTCGAGCGACGGTCGTCGTTCCAGCCCACGGGACTGATCTACCCTTTGTCTTTGCGCGAACGCACGATGAGACGTGGGCTCCCCGGAAGGTTCTGACATGGCAGGTTCACACACGACGCTGGTCGCCGGAATCGATTCGTCCACGCAATCGACCAAGGTGGTGGTCTGCGATGCGGCGACCGGTGCGGTGCAGCGCACGGGCAGCGCGCCGCACCCCACCGGTACCGAGATCGACCCCCAGCACTGGTGGCATGCGCTGCAGTCGGCCATCCAGGCCGCGGGGGGTATCGGCGATGTCGCGGCCATCTCGGTCGGCGCGCAGCAACACGGCATGGTCTGTCTCGACGATTCCGGTCGTGCCGTGCGGGATGCCCTGTTGTGGAACGACACTCGGTCCGCCGACGCTGCCGACCAGCTGGTCGCCGAGCTCGGCGGCGCTTCGGCGTGGGCGCAGCGCGTCGGGGTGGTCCCGGTCGCGTCATTCACCGCGGCCAAGCTGCGCTGGCTCGCCGACCACGAATCCCGCAATGCCGATGCAACAGCGGCGGTATGCCTGCCGCACGACTGGCTCACCTGGCGACTGAGCGGGTCGCAGGACATCGCCGATCTGCGCACGGACCGCAGCGACGCCAGTGGGACCGGGTACTTCTCGGCTGCCACCGGCAGCTACGAGTACGACCTACTCGAATGGGCCCTTCGCGGCCGGCGGCCGGTGGTACCCGCCGTGCTCGGCCCGCGAGACGGCGCGGGCACGACGCCCGATGGCGCGGTGTTGGGCCCCGGTGCCGGCGACAACGCCGCCGCGGCACTGGGATTGAGCGCCACGGTCGGTGACTGTGTGGTGTCGCTGGGTACATCCGGGGTGGTCAGCGCCGTCGGTACGACGCCAGCCCACGACGGCGAGGGTATCGTCGCCGGGTTCGCCGATGCGACCGGCAGACACCTGCCGCTGGTGTGCACCCTCAACGGCGCGCCCGTGCTCGCGGCGGTGGCACGGATGCTCGACGTCGATTTCGACGAGTTCGACCGACTCGCGTTGTCGGCACCCGCCGGCGCCGACGGGTTGGTGCTGATTCCGTACTTCGATGGTGAGCGCTCCCCCAACCTGCCCGATGCGGCCGGTGCGCTGCACGGTGTCACCACGCGAAACCTGTCTCCTGCCAATATCGCTCGGGCGGCCGTCGAGGGTCTACTCGGCTCCATGGCCTACTGCATGCAGAAAATCGCGGGCCAGGGAATTCCGACCGAGCGCATCATCCTGATCGGCGGCGGGGCCCGCTCGCAAGCGGTGCGGCAGATCGCCCCCGCGGTGTTCGGCACGACCGTCGACGTGCCCGAGACCGGCGAGTACGTCGCGCTCGGCGCCGCACGTCAGGCGGCCTGGGTCCTGTCCGGCCGAGAAGAACAGCCGAAGTGGGACAGCGGGTCGACCTGGACCTACCGGGCGGACCCCACACCGGGGGTCCTGGACCGCTATATGCACCTGCAGGAACTCACGGTGCGCTAGCGGCGCTGGGCGGCATACCAGTCGAGCAGGTCCGGATTGTCGACGGCGCTGCGCTCGACCACCTTTGACACATCGGCACCCTGGAACAGCTTCTTGATCGGCACCTCGAGCTTCTTGCCCGTGCGCGTGTGCGGGATGCCGGGCGCGAGGATGACCTCGTCGGGTACGTGCCGCGGTGAGACCTCGGTGCGGATGGTCTGCTTGATCTTGTCGACCAGTTCGTCGGTCAACGACACCCCGTCGGCAGGCACCACGAACAGCGGCATCCAATAGCCGCCGTCGGGCTGCTCGGCACCGATCACGAGGGCCTCGGCGATCTCGGGCAGCCGCTCGACGGACTGGTAGATATCCGCGCTGCCCATCCGGATTCCGTGCCGGTTCAGGGTGGAATCGGACCGGCCGTGCACGATGACGCTGCCGCGTTCGGTGATGGTGATCCAGTCGCCATGCCGCCAGACACCGGGGAACATGTCGAAATATGCGTCCCAATACCGAGATCCGTCGGGATCATTCCAGAATGACACCGGCATCGACGGTAGGGGTTTGGTGATCACTAGTTCGCCGACCTCACCACGGACCGGTGTACCCAACTCATCCCAGGCATCGAGCGCCGCGCCGAGGAACGGCACGGACAGCTCCCCCGGCCACACCGGCACCGTGCGCACCCCACCGATGAACGCCGACACCACATCGGTACCACCACTGATCGAGGCGACCTGCACGTGTGCCCCGAGATTGTCACGCATCCACAGCGCCGTCGACGCCGGTAACGACGATCCGGTGATCCCGACGGTGCGCAGGGCGCGCAGGTCATGGTCGGCGCGGGGCACTGCTCCGGCCTTGGCGCAGCTCAACACATAGCCGGGGCTGGTACCGAGCACCGTGACGCCGAGCCGGGCGGTCATCTCCCACAGCGCATCCGGGGTCGGGTGCGACGGGCTGCCGTCGTAGCAGACGATGGTGGCGCCCACCAGCAGGCCTGCGACCTGGAAGTTCCACATCATCCAACTCGGGCTGGTATACCAGAAGAAGGTGTCCGTGGGCCCGATATCACTCTGCAGGGCAACGGCTTTGAGATGTTCGACCAATACGCCACCGTGGCCGTGCACGATGCCCTTGGGCAGCCCGGTGGTCCCGGAGGAGAACAGGATCCACAGCGGGTGGTCGAATTCGACCTCGGTCGTCCGCAGCTCGGCATCACCGGCGGTGACGGTCGCGAAGTCGAGCTGCCCCTCGGGTGTCGGCGCCAGCCGGGACACCGAGATGGTCGCGGTCAACGAGGGCAGTCCGGCTCGCAACTCGGCCACATCGGCACTCTTGTCGTGGGTCTTACCCCCGAACCGGTAGCCGTCGGCGGTCACCAGCACCACCGGCTCCAGTTGACCGAGCCGGTCCAGCGCGGCTTTGGCCGAATAGTCCTGGCCACAGGCGCTCCACACCGCACCGATCGAGGCGGTACCGAGAAAGGCAACGACCGCCTCGGCGATATTGGGCAGGTAACCCACCACGCGGTCGCCCGGCCGCACCCCGAGCTCGGCGAGCGTGTTCGCGAAGGCAGCTGTACGACTGAGCAATTCGGCCCAGGAAAGCTCGGTGACAGCGAAATCCTCGCCGAGACTCAGGATGGCGGGCCGGTCGGTGCGGGCCTGCCGGGCGATCTGGTCGACATAGTTCAGGCGCACACCTGGGAACCAGACCGCGCCCGGCATCGAGTCATCGGCCAGGACCTCGCCGGGGATCTCACCGAGGTCGAAATAGCGCCACAGCGCGCCCCAGAAGGCCTCGGGTTCGTCGACCGACCACTGCCACAGGTCGTGGTAGTCACCCTCGTGTCCGGCGGACCGGGCAAAGGCGGTGACCTGTGCGTCGGCGATATCGGCTGCTGTCGGTTCCCACTGGGGCTCGGGGCTCACCGGGCGCTCCACCCACCGTCCATCGTGTACGACGCGCCGGTGACCATGCCGGCCCGATCGGAGGCCAGCCAACCCACCAGCGAGGCCACCTCCTGCGGTTCCACGAGACGTTTGATGGCGCTCTCCTTGAGCAGGATCTGCTCGACGACCTGCTGCTCGTCGATACCGTGGGTGCGGGCCTGATCGGTGATCTGCTTGTCCACCAGCGCCGTCCGCACATATCCGGGGTTGACGCAGTTGCTGGTCACCCCGTGCGGGCCGCCCTCCAGCGCGGTCACCTTCGAGAGCCCTTCCAGCGCGTGCTTGGCCGTCACATACGCGACCTTATATTCGGAGGCCCGAAGTCCGTGCACCGACGACAGATTGATGACGCGGCCGAATCCGGCCTCGTACATGTGCGGCAGCGCCGCCCGGATCAGTAGGAAGGGCACCTCGGTCATCAACGTCAGCAAGGTGCGGAAGGCTTCCGGCGGGAACTCGGCTATCGGCGCCACCCGCTGCACGCCGGCGTTGTTGACCAGGATGTCGACATCCAGGCGAAGACCCTCGAGACCGGACACGTCGAGCAGATCGACCGGCCATGCGGTGCCGCCGATCTCGTCGGCCAGCGCCTGCGCCCCCTCGGCGTCCCGATCGGCCACGGTCACCTTCGCGCCGCGGGTGGCCAGTTCGCGGGCGCACGCCGCACCGATACCGGCGGCCGCCCCGGTGACCAACGCGGTCTTTCCGGACAGGCTCGGCGCAGGCTCGCTCAGTGCCGTTGATTCGCTCGCAGGCTCGCTCAGTGCCGTTGATTCGCTCGCAGGCTCGCTCATGCCCGCGCCCCGGCGATGTCCCGGGCGTCGGCATCGTCGAGCGTCTTGAGGTCGATGCCCTTGGTCTCCCGGGTGACCAGTGCGGCCAGGAACGAGACACCGCATGCCAGGCCGAGATACACCGCGATCGGCACCGACGAGTCGTAGATGTCGAGCAGTTTCACCGCGATGATCGGCGCCAGCGATCCGGCGACGATCGAGGTGACCTGATAGCCCAGCGAGACACCGGAATAGCGCATCCTGGTGGGGAACATCTCGGACATGATGGCCGGTTGCGGTGCATACATCAGCGCGTGGATCATCAGGCCGATGGTCACCGAGGCCGTCACCACCGCGTAGTTCCCGCTGTTCATCATCGGGAAGGCGAAGAAGCCCCACGAGGCCCCGAGCAGCGCGCCCACGATGTACACCGGCCGGCGACCGTAATGGTCGGACAGCTGGCCGACCAGCGGGATGACCGCGAAGTGCACGGCGTGCGCGAAGAGCAAGTACCACAGGATGGTGCTGGTGTCGGCGCCCACCTGGGTTTTGAGATAGGTGATGGAGAACGTGACCACCAGGTAGTACATGATGTTCTCGCCGAACCGCAGACCCATGGCGGTGAAAACACCTCGGGGGTAACGCTTGAGCACCTCGACGACCGACAACGAGCTCGCCTTGATGCGCTCGGCCTCCTGCTGCGCCTCGACGAAGATCGGCGCATCGGTGACCTTGGTGCGGATGTAGTAGCCGACCAGCACCACCACCGCCGACAGCCAGAACGCGACCCGCCAGCCCCAGGACAGAAACGCGGCGTCGGACAGTGTGGTGGTCAGGACCAGCAGCACGATGGTGGCGAGCAGATTGCCCGCGGGCACACCGGCCTGCGGCCAACTGGCCCAGAATCCGCGCTGTCGGCTGGGGCTGTGCTCGGCCACCAGCAGGACCGCACCGCCCCATTCGCCGCCGACGGCGAAGCCCTGGATGAACCGCAGTGTCACCAACAGCGCAGGCGCCCAATAGCCGATCTGGCCGAAGGTCGGCAGGCAGCCCATCGCGAAGGTGGCCGCGCCGACCAGCAGCAGACTGAACTGCAGCAGCTTCTTGCGACCGTACTTGTCGCCGAAATGGCCGAAGACGATGCCGCCGAGCGGGCGGGCGACGAACCCGACGGCGTAGGTGACGAACGCGGCGAGAATGGCATCGAGTTCACTGCCGGTCTGGGCGAAGAAGACCTTGCTGAAGACCAGCGTCGCGGCCGTGCCGTAGAGGAAGAACTCGTACCACTCAACGACCGTTCCGGCCATCGATGCCGTAACGACGCGTTTGAGCCCGGTGGTCGGCTGGGGAGAATTGTGATCGGCAGCACACATAGGCCTGAGTATTCATGCAGGTAACACCGCACACAATGACCAGAAACGCACCACTTATCTGCAAAAATGCAGATATGTCCGTGCCGAGCGCCGATGATCTGCTGATCCTGCTGGCCGTCGGACGCACCGGACGCTATGTCAGCGCCGCCGATCAGCTCGGCGTCAACCACACCACCATTTCGCGGCGGATCGCCGCGCTCGAGCAGGCCATCGGTGCACGCGTGCTCACCCGCGTCGGGGCCGGCTGGGAGCTGACCGACCGCGGTCGTGAGGTGCTCGCCGCGGCCGAGGCGATCGAAGCCGCGGTGCGCTCGCTGGCCGACGCCGACGGCGGGCCGCGCGCGCTGGAGGGTGTCGTGCGCATCTCGGCCACCGACGGATTCAGCGCCTATATCGCCGCACCGGCCGCAGCGGAGGTGCAGCGCAACCACCCCGGTGTGTCGGTCGAGATCGTGGCGGCCACCCGTCGGGCCAGTCAGCAACGGGCCAGCGTCGATATCGAGATCGTGGTGGGCGAGCCAACCGTGCATCGCGCACAGGCCATCCGGCTCGGTGACTACTGCCTCGGGCTGTACGGCTCACGGCGCTATCTTTCCGAGCACGGCACCCCGCGCGAGGTCGGCGAGCTGACCGGACATCCGTTGGTCTACTTCATCGACTCCATGCTGCAGGTCGACGAGTTGGACCTGGCCGCCAGCTTCGCCCCGGCGATGCGGCAATCGGTGTCCTCTACCAATGTCTTCGTGCACGTCGAGGCGACCCGGGCCGATGCCGGCCTCGGTCTGCTGCCGTGCTTCATGGCCGATCGACACGACGACCTGGTCCGGGTGCTGCCCGCCGAGGTGTCGGTGCGGCTGACCTACTGGCTGGTGACCCGCGCCGAGACGTTGCGCAGGCCCGAAGTCGAGGCGATCGTCGAGGCGATAGGCGACCGCGTGCGCGAGCACGTCGACGTACTGCTGGGCACGGTATGAGCACCGACGTCGCCGTTGTATGGGATTGCGTTCCTGCCAACCACTCTGGGATGGCATTCTTACGGCGATGGCAATTGGGCTGAGCAAAGACACCAAGAGCACGCTGGTCAAGCTTCTGGCCGCGGCCGCGCTGGTCGCTGTCCTGCTGGGCGGCTTCGCAGCCTGCCTGTACACCGTCCGGGACAGCGGTGGTGAGCAGGCGGCGAGCAAGACCGGTCCGGCATTGGAGGGCACCTTCAAGGTCGACATCGGTCCGACCGCGACACCGGACGGTAAGCCCGTCGCCGGCACGGCCCGTACCGAGACGTGGGTGGCGCGATCGGTCTGCAAGGGCACCGACTGCGTTGCCACGGTGGCCGTGGTGAATCCGCAGGACGCCGCCGGAGCGCCGTTGTACACCATGGTGTTCGACTACCTCGACGGTGATTGGCTTCAGGTGCGCGAGGCCCCCGACAAATGCAAGGTCGGTGATGTCGACACCGATGTCCAAGGGTGGACAGTCATTTCGCTGACACCGCAGCTCGACGGTTCGATGAACGGCGAGTACACCTGGGCCACCGCGCCCGCCCTGTGCGCGAACAAACGCGCCATCCACCTGACCCCGACCACCGGGTCGGGAGTCGGCGTCACCGCACCGGATCCGGCCTCGGAACCGCCGCTGCGTCCAGCACCCGGCGCGGCTCTGCGCGGTGTCTACACCTACTCGCAGACCTACCGGGAGACCGGACAGACCTTCCCACCGCACGACTACAAGGCGACGACCTATTGTCTGCGCACGGGCGACCGGTGCGTGAGCCTGATGTCGACGATCGACACCAACAATCTCTTCGTGATGCTCTACGGTGACGGGCGTTTCAGCGCCAGCTTCCCGGAGGGCGACGCCGAGTGCACCGATGGCGTCGGCAAGGTTCGGCAGACCTCGCGCGACGACCTGCCGTTGCCGCAGGGTCCGCAGAACCCCATCGTCGCGCTGACGGGCACCTCGTTTCAGGAGTACATCGGCGACTGCCCGGCGAAGGTCGAACTCGACGTGAAGTTACAGCGGGTGGGCGACTAGAGGGTCAGAGCGTCCCGGGCGAGCGAAGCGACGGGATTACAACGTCCAAGGCGAGCGAAGCGACGGGATTATAACCAGGTATCCGAGGTCGTGGTGGTCAGGAAGGCCTCCAGGTCGTCACGCCACTGGGCCGGGGTGTTCTTGTCCGGCTCGATCCCGGTGTACTGGCCGCGGTAGAACAGCAGCGGCCGCGGTTTGAGCGACGGTGGCTCCGACAACGAGTGCACCGCGCCGAACACCACGAAGTGGTCGCCGCCGTCATGCACAGAGGCGACGGTGCAGTCGATATGAGCCAAGCTGCCGTCGATGATCGGTGAGCCCAACGGCGATGCGGTCCAGTCGATCCCGGCAAACTTGTCCGGAGCCTTGGATCCGAACTGCGCGGAGACGTGTTGCTGATTCTCGTGCAGCATGTTCACGCAGAACCTGCCGCTGGCCTCGATGGCCTGCCAGGCCCTGGACTGTTTGGTCGGACAGAACAACACCAACGGTGGGTCCAGGGACAACGCCGCGAACGACTGGCAGGCGAAGCCGATGGGCACGTCATCGGCCGTGGTGGTGATGACGGTGACACCGGTGCAGAACTGCCCGAGCACATTCCGGAAGGCACGTGGATCGATGGCTTCGGCGGTCATGAGGCGACTACTTGAAGCCGACGCTGAAGTCGTGCCCCCACAGGCTGACCGCGGTGCTCTCCCGCGCAACCCAGTTCTGGTCCTCGACTTCCAATCCCTCGCAGCCGAATTCGATATCGAACCCGCCAGGAGTCTTGATGTAGAAGGACAGCATCTTGTCGTTGATGTGCCTGCCGAGGGTCGCCGACATCTTCACATTGCGGCGCAACGCCCGGTCCAGGCACAGTCCGACATCATCGGACTCCTCGACCTCGACCATCAGGTGCACGATGCCGGTGGGGTTGGGCATCGGCATGAATGCCAGCGCGTGGTGGCGCGGGTTGCAACCGTAGAAGCGCAGCCATACCGGGTCGCCGTCGGCGGGCCGGCCGGCGAGCTGGGGCGGCAGGCTCATCGAGTCGCGCAACCGGAAGCCCAGCACGTCCTGATAGAACGCCTGCGCCGCGGCATCGTCGTCACACGTGAGTACCACATGCCCGAGCCCCTGTTCACCGGTGACGAACTTGTGGCCATACGGGCTGACGAACCGACGGCCCAGGTACTGGGCCCCGTGGAAGGCCTCCAGGACGTTGCCTGCCGGATCGTTGAACCGGATCAATCCCTCGACGCGGCGCTCGGCACGCTCGTCGCGGGTGCCCTCGGCGTACTCGACGCCGGCCTTGGACAGTGTCTCGCGCAGCGCCTGCAGCGCAGGGGCGTCGGCAACCTCCCATCCGGAGATCAGCAGCCGGTCGTGCTCACCGGGCACGATGACCAGGCGCGCGGCAACCTCGTCCATCCGCAGATAGAGGGCACCGGGGGTGGACCCCTGACCCTCGACCATGCCGAGCACCTTCAGGGCGAACTCGCGCCACGCAGCCACATCGGTTGCCTCGATGCGCATGTACCCCAGCGACTTGATGCTCATGAAAGGGCCCTCCTAGCCCAGGAAATCAATGGTGAGCTTGTTGAATTCGTCGAACTTCTCGACCTGCGCCCAGTGCCCGCACTGCCCGAAGACATGCAGCTGCACGCGCGGGATCTGCTTGACCGCGACCAGCGCGCCGTCGAGCGGGTTCACCCGGTCCTCGCGGCCCCAGATCAGCAGCACCGGTTGGCGCAGCTTGTACACCTCGCGCCACATCATGCCGAGCTCGAAATCGGGACCCGCGAACGACTTTCCCATCGCTCGGGTGGCCGCCAGTGACTCCGGGGTGCTGGCGATCTTGAAGCGTTCCTCGACCAGTTCCGGGGTCACCAGCTTCTGGTCGAAGACCATGATCCTGATGAAGGCCTCGAGGTTCTCGCGGGTCGGCTCGAAGTTGAACTTCGCCAGCGCCTTGACGCCCTCGGTGGGATCGGGGGCGAACAGGTTCACCGACAATCCGCCGGGGCCCATCAGGATGAGCTTGCCCGCGCGGTCCGGGTAATCCAGCGCGAAGCGCACCGCGGTGCCGCCGCCGAGCGAATTGCCCAGCAGCGGAACACGTCCCGTGATCTCCAGCGTGTCGAGCAGGCCGCGCACCGCCTTGGCGCTGTAGCGGTTGTACTGCTCATGCTCGGTGTGCTTGTCCGACAGCCCGTAGCCGGGCTGGTCGATGGCCAACACGTGGTAGTGCTCGGCGAGTACGGCGATGTTGCGGCCGAAGTTCGACCAACTCGACGCACCCGGGCCGCCGCCGTGCAGCAGCACGATGGTCTGCGACGTCGGGTCGCCCGCCTCGTGGTAATGCAACCGCATGGCCAGGTCACCGGCCTGCACATCGGCGTACCGGGAAGTGGACTCGAAAGTGATCTCGGAAACCGCAGTCATCAGACCATCGTGTCCGCGGGCGGCAGACCGAACTCGTTGTTACCGAAGATCAGGTAGGCACGCTCGGGCTCGTTGGCGGCATGCACCCGGCCGGCATGGGCGTCTCGCCAGAACCGCTGCAGCGGAGCGCCGGTGACCAGCGCGGTGGCACCGGCCGACTCGAACAGCAGGTCGATCGAGGCGATGGCGCGCGCGGTCGCCCGCACCTGGTCACGACGCGCACGGGCGCGCAACTCGTAGGGAATCTCCTGGCCGGCCTGCAACAGGGCGTACTCGTCGCCGACGTTGCCGATCAGCTGACGCCAGGCCGCGTCGATATCGCTGGCGGCCTCGGCGATCCGCACCTTGGCGAACGGATCGTCCTTGGACTTCTCACCGGCGAAGGCGGCCCGGACACGCTTTCCCTGATGCTCGACATGCGCGGCATATGCGCCGTAGGCCATCCCGACGATAGGTGCCGAGATGGTGGTGGGATGCATGGTGCCCCACGGCATCTTGTAAACCGGTGCGGTGTTGTTCTGGTAGCCGCCCGCAGTGCCGTCGTTCATGGCCTTGTAGGACAGGAAACGGTGCGAGGGCACGAACACGTCCTTGACGACGACGGTGTTGCTGCCGGTGCCCTTGAGCCCGACGACATGCCAGACATCGTCGATCGTGTACTCGGTGCGCGGAATGAGGAAGCTGCCGAAATCGACCGGCCGGCCGTCCTTGATGACCGGACCGCCGAGGAAGGCCCAGGTGGCATGTTCGCTACCGGAGGACCACTGCCATGCTCCGCTGACCAGGTAACCACCGTCGACCACGGTACCTGCGCCCATCGGGGCATAGGAGGACGAGACGCGCACGGTCGGGTCGTCACCCCACACCTCGTCCTGGGCACGCTGGTCGAACAGCGCCAGATGCCAGTTGTGCACGCCGATGATCGAGCTGATCCAGCCGGTCGACCCGCATGCGCTGGCCAGCCGCCGGACCGCCTCGTAGAAGACCGTCGGATCGGCTTGCAGCCCGCCCCATTGCTCGGGCTGCAGCAGTTTGAAGAAGCCGACCTCGTCGAGTTCGTTGATGGTCTCGTAGGGAACCTGGCGCTGATCTTCGGCGATCTGGGCGCGTTCCCGCAGGTTCGGCAACAGATCGTCGATACCGCTCAGAACTGCCTGCACGTCACGCTGTTCAATGGACGTCACTGAATTGCCTCCTGGATCGAGATCCGTCACTAGCAAAAGATTAGAACACGTTACGATTTGTGTCGAGTAGCGCGCTCAATCAACGGCTGGACCTGCGCAACTGCAGTTTTGTAACATGTTCTAGTTATGAGGGAAATGAGGCCAGGCCTGTGACGGAGGAACCGCTCGGCAGCCATGTGCTGGAACTGGAGATCGCCGCCGTCGTCGAGGAGACCGCCGATGCCCGGTCGCTCGTGTTCGACATCCCGGCCGGCAGCGATATGCCCGCCGAGAGGTTGCGGTACTCGCCCGGCCAGTTCCTGACGCTGCGCGTGCCCAGCGAGCGGACCGGATCGGTGGCCCGCTGCTACTCCCTGTCGAGCTCGCCCGCACACGGCGAGAAGCTGACCGTGACCGTCAAGCGGACCGCCGACGGGTACGCGTCGAATTGGCTGTGCGACAACGCCCATCGCGGTATGCGCATGCATGTGCTGGCACCATCGGGCACCTTCGTCCCCACGACGCTGGACACCGACTTCCTGCTGTTGGCCGCGGGCAGCGGGATCACCCCGATGATGGCGATCTGTAAGTCCGCCCTCGCCGAGGGCTCCGGAAAGGTCGTCCTGGTCTACGCCAACCGTGACGAGAACTCGGTCATCTTCGCCGATGCGCTGCGTGAGTTGGCCGCCGCGCACCCGGACCGGCTGACGGTGATCCACTGGCTGGAGACCGTACAGGGGTTGCCCAACACCGATGCGCTGGCGACGCTGGTGCGACCGTTCGCCGCATATGAGGCATTCATCTGCGGGCCCGGCCCGTTCATGTCCGCCGCCGAAGCGGCGTGCAAGACCGTCGATGCCAGGCATATCCACATCGAGGTGTTCAAGTCGCTGGATTCCGACCCGTTCGCTCAGGTCGTCATAGACGTGGACGAAGACGACGACCGCGGCCCCGCGCAGGCGATCGTCGAACTCGACGGCACCACCCACGAGATCGAATGGCCGCGTAAGGCCAAGTTGCTCGATGTGCTGCTGAACAAGGGTCTGGACGCACCGTTCTCCTGCCGGGAGGGCCACTGCGGGGCGTGCGCGGTGCTGATGCGCAAGGGCGATGTCGAGATGGAGATCAACGATGTCCTGGAGCCGTCCGATCTCGACGAGGGCCTCATCCTGGCCTGCCAGGCTTTGCCGACATCGGATTCGGTGGAAGTCACCTACGACGAATAGTGCTCGGGCTAACGTGCAGACGAGCGGAGGGATGGCAGTGAAGAAGATTCTTGGTGCAACCGCGGTGGCGTGCGCTGTCCTGTCCGCCCTTTCCGTGCCGACGGCTTCGGCCGCCTCGAACACCGGGACGTCGTCGATACCTACGCCGCAGGGCATCGTCGAGATGCAGGTGACCGCCGACTGCCCGGGCACCGATGGCAAGTGCTTCTTCCGGACCCAGGCCAGCCTGCTGACCCCGACCGGACCCATCGGCCTGCCCCAGGACACCTGGGCCCGCCAGACCATCGTCCTCCGCAGCACGAATCGCAGCACCTGGCAGGAGGCCTGGTACAGCGCGCCGGCCGGTATGCCCAGGGAACTCAAGGGCGCCAACCACGACAACGTGCTGTCCAAGGCCTACAAGGCCAACAGCGACTACACCGTCTCGGTGACCTACTTCGGCGGCGGCCCGTTGCAACGCTTTGCCACTGACGGAGATTCGGTGCAGACCGATTGGCGATCCGGACGTCCCACCACCGACGGGGGTTTCGTCGTCTGCTCGGATATCCAGGTGGTGTTCGGCGGTGTCAACGTGACCACGCCGAAGGCCTGCGCCCAGACGACATTCGGCTGAGGTGTTCGGCCACCGGTCGGTGGTCCGGCTGGTGGCCGATTACCTGACTAGCGCGGCAACCCCAGCAGCCGCTCACCGGCGAGGGTGAGCAGGATCTGCTCGGTGCCCCCGGCGATGCTCAAGCAGCGGGTGTTGAGGAAGTACCGGACATCGGGCGAGTCGACGATGCCGCCACCGTCCTGGAACTCCATCGCCGCCTCGGCCAACCCCTGTCGATAACGCACGCCGATCAGCTTGCGCACGCTCGACGGAGCACCAGGATCATTGCCGCCCAACGCCATCCGCGCGATGAGCTGATCCAGCAGCGAACCGACCTGGGCCAGGGTGATCAGGGCACCGAGCCGATCGGCCTCGGCGCCGTCGAGCTCCCGGTCACCGATCACGGCAAGCAGATGCTCCATGCCCTTGTCCAGTGCCCCGCCGGTGGCGATGGCGACGCGCTCGTTGGCCAGCGTGGTACGGGCCAGCGGCCAGCCACCGTCCACCTCACCGACCACGCAGTCGTCGGGAACGAACAGGTCATCGAAGAAGACCTCGTTGAACAGGGCCTCACCGGTGATCTCGCGCAGCGGCCGGATATCGATACCCGGTGAGCTCATATCGACCAGGAAATAGGAGATGCCCTTGTGTTTCGGAGCGTCCGGGTTGGTCCGGGCCAGGCAGATGCCCCAGTTGGCGCGGTGCGCGTTGGAGGTCCACACCTTCTGTCCGGTCAGAGACCAGCCAGTGCGGCCATCCTTCTCCACACGAACGGCCTTGGTGCGCAACGCCGCCAGATCCGACCCCGCGCCGGGCTCGGAGAACAGCTGGCACCAGAAGATGTCGCCGTTGAGGGTGCCGGGGATGAACCGATCGATCTGTTCGGGCGTACCGGCGGCAAGGATCGTCGGAGCGGCCCACCAGCCGATCGAGATATCGGGGCGCGCCACCTCGGCAGCCGCCAGTTCCTCGTCGATCACCAACTGTTCGGCCGGGGTCGCGTCCCGCCCGTACGGCGTCGGCCAATGCGGGGCCAGCAGCCCGGATTCGGCGAGTGCCCGCCCTCGTTGGTCCTCGGGCAGCGCGGCGATGCGGGCGGCGGCCGCGGCGATCTCGGGACGGATGGCATCGGCATCAGCGGTGTCGACGTGCAGTTCGCGGCGCACGCCGGCACGGGTCAGTTCGACGACGCGACGCAACCAACGCGACCGGCCACCGAGGAACTGCGCGTTCGCATATGCCCGACGCAGGTACAGGTGCGCATCGTGCTCCCAGGTGATGCCGATCCCGCCGAGCACCTGGATGCAGTCGCGCGCGTTCAGCTTCGCGGCGTCGATACCGATGGCCGCCGCCACCGCCGCGGCGACGGACAGCTGGTCGGCGTCGTCACCGGCAGCGGCCGCGATCGCGTCGGCGGCGGCGACGGTGACCTGCTGGCTACGCAGCAGCATCTCCGCGCACATGTGTTTGACGGCCTGGAAGCTGCCGATCGGCTTGCCGAACTGTTCGCGCACCTTGGCGTACTCGTTGGCGGTGTTGAGCAGCCAGCGCGACAACCCGGCCAGCTCGGCCGCCAGCACAGTCGCCATCAGGTCGGTGACCCGCTGCGCCGAGGCATTCAGCTGCTGCGCCGGTGCCGATGTCAGCGTCACCCGGGCCAGCGGTCGGGAGAAGTCGGTGGCCTCCAGCGGGTCGATGGTCACCCCGTCGGAACTCGCGTCCACCAGGATCCAATGCTGCCCGGCAGGCAGGATGAGGACCCCGCCGGGATCGGCACCCAGCACGTGGGGCGCGGTGCCGGTGGCGGTACCGGAATCGACCGTGATGTCGGACGTCATGGCGATCCCGGCGCTGCGCTCCCCGGTGGCCAACGCCTCCAGGACGGCCGGATCATCGGCGACGAGGGTGGCAAGTGCGGTCCCCGCGACGGGTCCCGGGATCAGGCCGGCGGCCGCCTCGTCGATCATCGCGAGCAGATCCGCCACCGTGCTGCCGGCCCCGCCGTACTCCTCGGGCACCGCGACGCCGAATACCCCTAGTTCGGCGAAGCCGGCAAACGGCGTGCGCCAGGCCTGCGGATCGCCGAGTTCGACGTTGCGGATCGCGGTGATCGACCCAGAGCTCGGAACCCAGTCTCTGACCAGTTCACGGGCCGCGGCCTCATCCGATGTATCGGTCGGGACGGACAGCACAGACACCGGCTACTCCTCGCATAGGGTGAGAAGGCCGCGCTTCCCACTAGAACGTGTTCTAATAGTGCCAGCGTCCCAGCGTCAAGTCGACTGCCGTCGCAGCAGGACACGCCGCTGTGATCTATGCCGGGGAGGTGGTGGATCCGCATGCAGCTTGCGTATCGTTTTCCCGGCACACGCATCACGAAGGAGCCCGGCAGATGTCATCGCCAGCACAACCCGGATCGGGTTCTGATTCACCTCGACAGGTGATGGCCGTGGCCGTGCTGTCCGAATCCGAACTCGGGTCCGAGGCCCAGCGGGAACGACGTAAGCGCATCCTGGATGCCACCCTGGCCATCGCCTCCAAGGGCGGCTACGAGGCGGTCCAGATGCGTGCGGTGGCCGAACGCGCCGATGTCGCGGTGGGCACCCTGTACCGCTACTTCCCGTCGAAGGTGCACCTGTTGGTGTCGGCCCTGGGCCGGGAGTTCGAGCGCATCGATGCCAAATCCGACCGTGCCACGCTCACCGGCGGAACACCCTACGAGCGCCTCAACGTGATGGTGGGCAGGCTGAACCGCTCCATGCAGCGCAATCCGCTGCTCACCGAGGCCATGACCCGCGCCTTCGTCTTCGCCGATGCCTCGGCGGCCGGTGAGGTCGACCATGTCGGGAAACTCATGGACTCGATGTTCGCCCGCGCGATGAGCGAAGGCGAGCCCACCGAGGACCAGTACCACATCGCCAGGGTGATCTCCGATGTCTGGCTGTCCAATCTGCTGGCCTGGCTGACCCGCCGCGCCTCGGCCACCGATGTCGCCAAGCGCCTGGATCTCGCGGTCCGGCTCCTGATCGGGGACGGCGAACAACCTAAGGTGTGAGGGGTGTTCGACACCGGTCTGCAGCGCGCCCTCATCGAGACCGCCGGCACCGCCCGCCTGCTGGTCACCTCCGACTTCGACGGCACACTCGCGCCGATAGTCGCCGATCCCGCCGATGCCCGACCTCTCCCGGAGGCGGCCGCCGCGCTCGAGACACTGGCGGCACTTCCCGATACCGACGCGGCCCTGATCTCCGGACGCGAACTCGCGGTGTTGCGCGAGCTGTCCTCCGCGTCACCCGCCGTGCACGCGGTCGGTAGCCACGGTGCCGAGTTCGACACCGGATTCGTCCACGATATCGACACCGTGCTGCTGGCCGAGATCATCGCAACACTGCGTTCCATCGCCGAGAACCGGCCGGGGATAGCGGTGGAGACCAAACCGGCCAGCGTCGCGCTGCACGTCCGCAACGCATCCGCCTCCGACGGCGAGGCGGCACTCGCCGCGGCCCACGAAGCGGCCGCGGCGTGGGATGCGCATCTGACCGAAGGTAAGGCCGTCCTCGAGTTCGCGGTGATCGTCACCGACAAGGGCGAGGCGCTCGACGTGCTGCGCGACCGTTGTGCCGCAACGGCTGTGGTGTTCCTCGGCGATGACGTCACCGACGAGAAGGCGTTCCGGCGGATGCGCAAAGGCGATATCGGGGTCAAGGTCGGCCCCGGCGAAAGCCTGGCCGAATTCCGGGTCGAGTCCCCCACCGACGTCGCCGCGGTACTGGGCGCGCTCGCCGCGGAACGCACTCGTCGACTTGCCTGATCAGCAATACTGTTTGCGCAACTGGCGTCCGGTGGCCAGCCTGGTGGAATGACCGAAACACCACATTCTGCACAGGTTTTCGACGAATGGGACGAGCGCTACACCGCCTTCCTGGACAGACTGCCGGCGCATCGCCCCAATCCCGTCGTCGTCGCCGAGGCTGCCGGGCTCCCGGCCGGCTCGGCCTTGGACATCGGCTGCGGACTCGGCGCCGATGCGGTGTGGCTAGCCGGCCAGGGCTGGCAAGTGACCGCACTGGACGTCTCCCAGGTGGCGCTCGAGCAGGCGGCCGCGGCGGCCGCGACCGCCGGCGTGCACGTTCGGTGGTTACGAAACCGGCTGGAGGACATGCAGATCCCAGCCGGAGGTTTCGACCTGGTGAGTGCGCATTATCCGGCGCTGCTGCACACACCGGACGGCGCGGCGGGAAGGGCGCTGCTCTCGGCAGTGGCCCCAGGAGGGACGCTGCTGGTGGTCCATCACGCCGATATCGACGTCGAGTTGGCCAAATCGCACGGTTTCGATCCGGCGATGTATCTGCTCCACGACGATGTCCGCGCACTGTTCGACGACCGTTGGGAGGTGCGCGTCGAGCGTGGCCGACGTCGCGAGATTCCGGCGGGTGCGGACGGCCAGCACACCCATGACGACATCATCGTGGCGCGACTGGTCAGCCCGGCGGACCCGACGTCCGGCCGCGGATGACCTCGGTCTCGAGCATCTCGACCACCGGTAGGCCAGAACGCGGCGGGTGATGCAGCAGTTCGCCGGCGCGGCGGCCCTTCTCGATACCCGGCTGCGAGACCGTTGTCAGCCCCCGGGCCAGCGCCTCGGGGACTCCGTCGAAACCGGTCACGGTCAGCTGTCCGGGCACGAAGATCCCCCGCGCACGGAGGTGATCCATCGCCGAGAGGGCCAGCACGTCCGCGGTGCACATCAGCGCGGTGATGCGCGGATTCGCGGCCAGCGCCACCTCGGCGGCGGCCCCACCGGAGCCGGGAAGGTGCTCATAGCTCTCGACGACGGTGAGGGAAGCCGGATCCAGACCGGCGGCCGCCATCGCGTCGTACACCCCGTGCACGCGCTCACACTGCACGTGAAAGTGCGGTGAGTTCAGCCGTTCCGGGTCGGCGACCATCGGCGCGGTGGTTTCCAGCGGCCACTCCCGACCGAGTCGCATTGTCAGCAGGCCGATCTCCCGATGCCCCAGCCCGATCACATACTCGGCAAGTTGCCGCATCGCGGCGCGGTCGTCGATGCCGACCCGCGAAGCACCCGGTACGTCGACCGGCTGGTCGACGATGACGATGGGCAGCTGACGCTGCAGCAGTACCGGAAGATAGGGATCGTCATCGGAGGCCGAGTACACCACGAATCCGTCGACTCCGGCCGACAACACCGCCGCGGTCCCGTCTTCGACGCTGCGGTTGGGGCCGACCGCGATGAGCAGCAGGCCCTGGCCGGCGACCTCACACGATTCGGCAAGACCGGCAACGAAATCCAGCGCTGCCGGATCGCTGAACGAGTAGTTCAACGGCTCGGTGATCATCAGGCCGACCGCGCCGGCACGCCGGGTCCGCAACGAGCGCGCCACCGGGTCGGGGCCCGGGTAGCCGAGTTCCTTGGCCGCGGCCAGGACCCGCTCACGCAGATCGGCCGACAGTTGGTCGGGCCGGTTGTAGGCGTTGGAGACGGTGGTGCGCGAGACGTTGAGTTCGGCGGCCAACGAAGCCAGCGTCGCCCGCCTCCGCGGACCCGGACTTCGGGACATGCCTCATGAGGCTAGCGGATAGCCGGTGCCGCGACCGCCGAGAGATCCTCCGGCGCGCTGTGTGTCAACGATGCGAGGGTTCCCGGTTCGTTATCCGGCTACCGGTCCAGACCACGAGCCAGATCAGACAGGCGACGGTCACGATCACGAAACTGGGCGGCAGATTGAACACCGCGGAGACGCCGAGGCCGAGCCACACCGAGGCCAGGCTGATACCCGTCGAGATCGCCATGGCCGCCAACGGCTGTGCCGTCAGCATGATCGCGGTGGCCGCCGGTGTCACGATGAGCGCGAAGAGCAGCAGCGTGCCGACGGCCTGCACCGCCATCGTCACCGCGACCCCCAACAGCGCCATGAAGAGCACCGACAGCAACCGCACCGGCACCCCCTTCGCCTCGGCCACCTGCGGATTGACCGAGGCGAACAACAGCGGACGGTAGATCACGACCACCGCCACGGCGATCGCGGCCAGCAGGGCGGCGAAGGTGAGCAGCTGCTCGTGGGTGATGGCCAGCAGGTTGCCGAACAGCACATTGGTCAACGTCGAGGAATTCTTGGTCGCCAGCGAGTTGAAGAACAACCCGAAGGCGGTGGCCAGTGCCAGCACGGTGCCGGTGGTCACCTCGCGGTCACCGGCGCGTTTGCCCATCGCACCGATGACCAGCGCTCCGCCGACACAGAAGACACCCAGCCCGAGCCCCGCCGGAAGCCCGAGCAGGACGGCACCGGTGGCACCGGGAAGACCGATATGGGCCAGCGCGTGGGCGGCGAAGGCCGTATTGCGCACGATGATGAAGTACCCGATCAGGCCCGCCGCCAGCGCGACGAGGGTGCCGCCGATCAATGCGTTGCGCATGAACGCCGAAGACAGGATGTCCCACCAGTTCTGCTGGTAGCCCAGCGCGAGGATGCTCGTCGTCATTCCCCGCTCCTCATGTACATCCGGCCCTGCAGGGTGTTGGCCACCTGGATCCGGGTGCCGTACAGGTGGGTCAGCAGGTCGGCGTCGATGACGTCGTCGATCGGGGCGTGATGGGCGTGCCCGTCGAGCAGGTAGATCGCACTGCTCAGCACCGACAGCAGCGGGTTGAGGTCGTGCGCGACAACGAGAATCGTCACCGCGAATTCTGCGTTGAGCCGGGCCAGCAACGCCACGATCTCGTGCTGATTGCGCAGGTCGAGCGCGGCCAGCGGTTCGTCGAGGATCAGCAATCGTGGACGGGACACCAGGGCGTTGGCCAGCGCGATGCGCTGGCGCTGCCCACCGGAGAGCTGCGACACCCGGCGGTCGGCGAAATCGTCGGCCTCGACGGCGCTCAGTGCCTCTTCGACCGCGGACCGGTCAGCCCGCGTGGTGCGGTGCACACCCCAGCGGCTGCCGGTCAGGCCCAGCGTCACGGCGTCACGGGCGCGGATCGCCTCCCCGGCGCCCGCCACGTAATCCTGTGGTACATAACCGATCACGTCGTTGTTGACGCCCGGCTTGGCGCCCAGCACGCGGATCGTGCCGGATGCCACGGGCAGCAACCCGAGGATCGCCGACAGCATGGTCGACTTGCCGGACCCGTTGGGCCCGATGAGGGCGACGATGCCGCCGGTCGGGATGGCGAAGCTGCCCTCGGACCAGATGAGCCGCCCGCCGCGGACGACGCTCACATCATCGAAGACGAGCGCGGGTTCGGACACTAGGTTGCGATGCCGAGAGCCTCGGCGAGGGCGGTGAGTTGGTTCACCTGCCAAGCCTCGAACGTCTCGGCGCCCGGCGCAATCGTTTCGGTGACATTCACCACCGGCACTCCGGCGGCCTCGGCGGCGGCGCGCACCTGCTCGGGCACCGAACCTTCGGTCTGGGTGTTGTAGATCAAGACATCGACACCCCGGTCGCCGAGCAGCCGCAGGAAGGCGTCGAGATCGGCCGGGGACGGATCGGTCTCGTTCGACGAGGCCACCTGGTAGCCCTGCGGGGTGCGATTCTGCAGCCCGAGGGTGGCGGCCATATCGTCGAAGAGGCTTTCGGTGGCCGCGTAGCTCTTGCCCGCGGCTCCGGCCTTGATCTTGTCGATGAGGGCGCGGTAGGGCTGCAGGGAGTCGGTGAACTCGGCCTGCTTACCTGCGAAATACTCGCCGGCGGCCGGGGCCAGTTCGGTGAGCCTGGCGGTGACCGCCGCAGCGACATCGGTCACCGCGACGGGGCTGTACCAGGCGTGCGGATTGGCGCCGTCGCCATGATCGTGACCCTCGTGACCGGGCTGCTCGTGTCCGGGCTCGTCGTGACCGGCGCCGTCGTGATCGTGACCCTCGTGGTCACCGCCGAGTATGTCGATGGCATTCACCACGGGCGCGTCGGGCGCCGTGCTCTGCGCGAGCTTGGTGGCCCACTCGTCGTAGTGCCCGCCGTTGACGACGACCAGTTGCGCGCCCTGGAAATCCGCGGCGTCCGAGGGCGCCGGTTCGAAGTCGTGCGGGTCCACCGACGAGCCGGCCAACACGGTGGTGACCTGCGCGCACGCGCCGCCGAGGGCCGAGACGATCTGCCCCCATTGGTCCACGCTGACGACCACCCGAACCGGGGTCGTCGGGCAAGCCCCGGTTGCCGCCGGCGATGCCGCCGGGGTCTGGTCACCGGAGCCACAGGCGGCCAGGGCGAACGGGAGTGCCAGCGCGATGGCGGCAAGCATGCGGGGCGTGTGCGTCACAGCGATAACGATAACCGTTTGCATTAATCGCCGTCGAATCGGAGGATACTTTATTGATAATCATTTTCATTAAGGAGTGACATGTCAGCCCCGTTACCCGTCACCGTCCTGTCCGGCTTCCTCGGCGCAGGCAAGACGACCCTGCTCAACCACATCCTGGCCAACCGCGACGGACTCCGCGTGGCGGTCATCGTCAACGACATGAGCGAGGTCAACATCGATGCCGCCCTGATCGCCGGACAGGGCCACCTCGAGCGGTCCGAGGAGAAGCTGGTCGAACTGACCAACGGCTGCATCTGCTGCACCCTGCGCGAGGACCTGGTCGAGGCCGTCGGTGCCCTCGCCCGGCAGAACCGGTTCGACCACCTGGTCATCGAATCCACCGGGATCTCCGAACCCATGCCGGTCGCGGCCACCTTCGAGTGGGAGTTCGAGGACGGGTTCCAGCTCGGGCGGCTGGCCAAGCTCGACACCCTGGTGACCGTGGTGGACGCGTCGACCTTCCTGACCGAGGTGGTGCGTGGCGAGGGTCTGGCCGAGCGTGACCTGGCCGCCGGCGAGGGTGATGCCCGCAGCATCGCCGACCTGCTGACCGACCAGGTCGAGTTCGCCGATGTCATCCTGCTCAACAAGACCGACCTGGTGACGCCGGCGACCCTCGACACGGTGCAGACGCTGCTGCGCAGGCTCAATCCGACCGCGAAACTGATCCGCACCGATCACGGTGTGGTGGACATCTCCGAGGTGGTCGGCACCGGGCTTTTCGATCCCGAGGCCGCCGCCGCGACCCCGGGCTGGGACGAGGAGATCGCCGACGGCCACACCCCGGAGACCGAGGAGTACGGCATCAGCTCGATGACCTTCCGCTCCGACCGGCCGTTCCACCCCCAGCGTCTCGGCAATGCGCTGGGTCAGGTGACGCGGGTGTTGCGGAGCAAGGGTTTCTGCTGGATCGCCAGCCGGCCCACCATAGCCGCCATCTGGTCGCAGGCCGGTCCGAACCTGGTGATCGAACCCGCCCAGTACTGGTCGGGCACCGAGATCGCAGCGGGCCAGGAGATTGTGTTCATCGGCATCAAGCTCGACCGTGACAAGGTCACCGAGCTGCTCGGCGCGGCGCTGCTGACCGATGCCGAACTGGCCGCCGGACCGGACGCCTGGCGTGACTACCCCGATCCACTGCCGGCGTGGACCGTCGCACAACAGCATTCGCACTGAACAACAGCCGAACGGCCCGGCGGGAAGTAACCCGCCGGGCCGTTCTGCACGCTGGGGATCAGTGGTCGTGGCCGACCGCCCCGCTCAGCTCGTTGGGCGTCTGCTCCAACGTGACCGATTCGGTGACGGTGCCACCGGCCAGATCGACCAGGTGGATCTGCTTGGTCGCCGGATCGGAGACGTACACGGCGTCCCCTCGGGTGAATACGGCCGGAGCGGGCTGCTGCCAGTCGTCGGGCTCGGTCCAAGGCCCGGTCACGGCGATCGATTTCACCAGGTCGCCGGTGACGGGGTCGAAGACGTGCAGCTTGCCGTCGGTGCCCATGATCAGCGCCTCGGCCTGCGGGCCGCGCCCGAGTGACCGGAACCAGTAGCTGACCCCGGCCGGCAGCCGGACGATCTTCATCTGATCGGAGACGGTATCGATGAGTGCGAACTGCTCGGGGCGCTCATGTTCGGCATCGGCGTCGATCTTCATGTCTCCCAACACCACCGGCGAGTCCTCGTGACCACGGGTGTTGCCGACCCGGCCATAGGGTGTCGGGCTGGCGATCTTGGTGAATCGGCCGTCGGCGAACGTGATCACGCCGTTCTCGCAACCCAGGATCACCACCTCGTCGGCCGCTACCGCCTCACCGTGCACGCCCGGGCAGTCCTGGTTGCCTGCGATCTCCCGATCCCCCTGCAGCGCAACGGCACCGGTCCTGGTATCTGGGTTGCCCCTGGTCTCCAGAAGTGTGCCGTCCGAGAGGATCACCGCGACGCCATGGTGCGGCTCCGGCGTCGTGAAGGTCCGTGTCGGCGGCAGGCCGCCCTTCTCCAGATCGTGCGGGTCGAAGGCGATGATCTCACCGGTACCGTCGTCGAACAGGACGGTGTTCTCCCCATGGGGGGTGACGTGACCGGCATCGACGGCGGGGAAGGAGTCCTCGGTCAGCCGGCCGCTCGCCGCATCGAGAATTCGGAAGCCCGCACTGGTGGTGACCAGGACATGCGCGCTGTCGCCGGCCGGGTTGACGCGCAGGAATCCGTCGAGCGGAATGTCCTGTTTGACTTCCAGTGTGCGTCCATCGAGCACATAGAGCCCGCCGTCATACGTGGTGACCAGCGGCTCGACGATCGGCACATTCGCCGCGGCCGACTCCGAGGCGCCGCTGGACGTGGCGGGGCCGCCTGCATTGTCGGCGCCGGATGAGCATGCTGTGAGCGCAGCCGCCGCACACGTCACGGCTCCGACGCGGTACATCCACCGCGAGTGGGACATTTTCGCTCCTTTTCTGGCTGCTATCGCAGGCCGGTGACGATGGCGTCGGTGTTGGCGCGCATCATGTCCAGATAGGTGGCACCCGGAGTACCTGGTGCAGAGAGGGATTCGCTGTAGAGCCCGATGATGCGCACGCGCACGCCGGCGTCCTCGGCCAGCACGCGAGCGAGTTTGTCCGGCTGAGACGAATCCACGAAGATCGCAGGCACCCGGGCGTCCTCGATGGCACCCACCAGCGACTGCAGATCCGACGGACTGGGGGCGGCCAGGGTGGTTCCGCTGGGCACCACTGCGCCGATGACCTGGAAACCGAACCGCTGCGCCAGGTATCCGAGCACATGGTGGTTGGTGACCAGCTTGCGGCGATCGGCCTGCAGCGTCGCGAACGCGTCCAGCATGTACCGGTCGAGTGCGCGCAGCTGCTCGCGATAGGCATCGGCGTTGCGGGACAGCGCCTCCCGGTCGATACCGGCGACGTCTCGCAGCAAGGCCTGTTCGATGACGTCGACGGCGGTGACCATGCGTTGCGGATCCGTCCAGAAGTGCGGGTCCGGCGTGCCTGCGCTCTCTCCGTCGGTATAGCGGATCGGGTCGATGTGCTCACCGACCGCGATCGTCGAGGCACCCTGGGCGGCCGCGGTTTCCACGTTTCGGACGAGATTCTCTTCCAGGCCCAGACCGTTGTGGACGATCAGCGCGGCATCGTTCATGGCGGCGGCGTCCTGGGCGGAGATCCCGAAGGAGTGCGGGTCGGCGCCCGCGTGCATGAGCACCCGGACAGGTGCGGTATCGCCGACGATATTGCGCACGACATCGCCGAGGATGTTCGTGGTGACCACGATGGCACCACGACCAGTGGACTGGCCGCCGCACCCGGCGATCAACACCCCGACGAGGGTCAGCAGCAGCGTGAGGAGGCGCCTCACCGACCGGCCTCCACCATCAGACCCGGACTCACGTCGGTCCGCAAGGTGCGCGCGATCCGCAACCCGTCGGCATAGTCGATCTCGTACACCTCATGCGCGTCGGCATTGTTGACATACGCGCGATCGGAATCGATCTCGATCACCGGCTGGAGCCCCGATCGGGAGACTCCGTCGGCAAACAGGGGAATCCGAGCCGTCTCTGCGCGGGTCGTCGCGTCGTGCGCACTGAGTGCACCGTCGCGGTGCAACACCAGGATGGTGCCGTCACCGGCGGTGTTCGCCGCCACCGCGTCGGCGATCGGCAGCACCGTCCACTCCCGTTGCCTGCTGTCGAGCATCCAGACCGTCCCGTCGGCGACACCGGCGACGACATCGGCGCGGGCTCGGTGCTGCATGCGCGTGGGTCGTTGCGCCGGCGCGTCGGCCGGGTACGGGGCGACCGTCACGGTCAGGTTCTTCTCGCCACCGGTGATCCGGATGGCGCCGCCGGCACATCCGAACAGCACGGCGCGCCGGGTGGGCACGGCCCACGAGGCCTGTCGGCACGCACCCGGGACCGCGACGCTGCCGCCCGCATCGGTGACCCAGATCCGGCCGTCGGTGGTGACGGTGACCACCCGAGCGCCGTACGGCGCCACCGCGGCGGCGTCGGCCGGCAGTTCCAACGGCGATTGCTGCACTGACTTCTGGCCGAGCGGCTCACGCATCAGCAGTTGCGTCGCACCGGCTTCGGAGCGGACGGCGACCGTCGAGTTGCTCGCGGCGACGGAGGCCACCGGCACGTCCAGCGTCGCCACCTGGGCAGGGGTGCCTGCGAAGTAGTGGTAGTGATCGCCGTGATCGAAAGTCCATGCGCCGGAATCGATCACCGTGGTCCGCGTACCGGTCCGCAGATAGGCGAAGCGGCTGTCACCGGCCACCGCGTCGACGGGTCCATAGGCGCCTATGCGTGTCTCGGCCTCGTTGACGGCATCGTAGACCGACACCTCGCCGGTCGACGGATCGACGAGGACCAGTTTGGTGAGCGGTCCGTCGGCCTCCCTGGCGCCGTCCTCGACGGTGACCCCATCCGCCGTCGCGGCCGACGGCGTGGACTCCGGTGTCGTGGTGTCCGTGGCACAACCGGTGATGACGCAACCGACCGCCGTGACGGCCGCGGCCGTCACCCAGCGGGCGCGCAACCGGGTGAGCAGCGCCGAGGCGAAGAACAGCAGTACCGCCACCGCGGCGATGGTGGCGCCGCCCGCGGTGCCGGCGTGCCAGGAGATGAGCAGGCCGAGGTAGACCGCGACCGTACCGAGTACGGCCGCGAGCGCCATGATGCGCGGGATCGAGCGTGCCCACAGCAGGGCCGCGGCCGGTGGTGCCACCAGCAGCCCGAGCACCAGCAGTGTGCCCACGACATGGAAGGAGGCCACCATCGCCACCGCCATCAATACGGTCAGCACCGGAATCGCCAGGTTCGGGCGCAGCCTCAGCGTCGCGGCCTTACGCGGATCGAAGGTGACCGCCACGAAGGCGCGGTGTCCGATGACCACCGCGATGAGCGTCAGCACCAGCGCCGTACCCAGGATCAGCAGATCGGTTGCCCGGACGGCGAATACATCGCCGAACAGGAAGCCGGTGAGGTCGACGGCGAAGCTCTGCGACCGCGACACCACGATGACGCCGAGTGCGAGCATGCCTACCAGCAGCAGTCCGATGCCGGTATCCGAGGACAGCCTCGGCGACCGGCCGATCGCGGCCACCCCGACGGCCATGACAAGTGCGGCGACCAACCCGCCGGCCATCAGGCTGACACCGAGCAATGCCGCGATGGCCACCCCCGGCAGCATGCCGTGTGTCATGGCCTCCCCCAAGAAGACGCTGCGCCGCAACAAAACCCAGCATCCGACCAAGGAGCACAGCCACGCGGCGATGAATCCGGCGACCAGCGCCCGCAATACCATCTCCGCCTGGAAGGGTTCTGTGAGCCAGGACGTCATGCCGTACACTACTATCAGTAATGACTATCATTTTCAATAAGGTGACACCGGTGACGTCACCCATCACCGTGTCATCGGTGACCTTCGGCTACTGCGGCACAACGGTTTTCCGAGACCTCACGTTGTCCGTCACGCCCGCAACCGTCACCGCGATCGTCGGTTCCAACGGGTGCGGGAAGTCGACGCTGCTCGCGCTGCTCGCCGGTATCCACGCCCCGGACACCGGGACGGTCGGCGTCGCGGCCACCGATATTGCGCTCGCGGTCCAGCGCAGTGCGGTCACCGATTCGTTCCCGCTCACCGCGGCCGAAGCCGTCATGATGGGCCGCTGGCGCCGACTCGGTTTGTTGCGCCGCCCTCGCGCGATCGATCGGGCGGTGGTCGAGCACTGCCTGACCGAACTCGGCCTCGCCGATCTGCGCGACCGCACGCTCGGCGAACTGTCCGGCGGGCAACGCCAGCGTGTTCTGCTCGCCCAGGCCTTCGCCCAGCAGGCTCCCCTGGTGTTACTCGACGAGCCGACCACCGGGCTCGACCGGGAATCGGCCACCACGGTGATCGGGTACCTCACCCAGCTGGCCGGGGCGGGCTCGACGATCATCGCGGCGACCCACGACCCGGCGGTGATCGCGGCCGCACATCACCGCATCGACCTCGACGAACATCGGCGCGCACTAGGCTGAGGGCCGTGACCGTGGCACATGTCGATCTCAACGCCGACCTCGGCGAGGGATTCGGGGTATGGCGGCTCGGCGACGACGACGCCATGCTCGATATCGTCACCTCGGCCAATGTGGCATGCGGCTTCCACGCCGGCGACCCGGCCGGCCTGCTGAGGGTCTGCCGGGCCGCCGCCGATCGCGGAGTCCGTATCGGCGCCCAGGTCGGCTACCGAGACCTGGCCGGGTTCGGGCGGCGATTCATCGACGCCGACCCCGCCGAACTGACCGCCGAGATCATCTATCAGATCGGCGCATTGTCCGCACTGGCCGCCGCGGCGGGCAGCACGGTGTCCTACGTCAAACCCCATGGGGCGTTGTACAACTCGATCGTCACGCACGAGGCTCAGGCACACGCCGTCGCGCAGGCCGTCCACGCGGTCAACCCTGCGCTACCGGTACTCGGACTGGCGGGTTCGGTGTTCTTCGACGCCGCCGAACAGTTGGGTCTGCGCACCGTCGCCGAGGCTTTCGCCGACCGGGCCTATCAACCAAACGGCCGGCTGGTGTCCCGGCGCGAACCGGGTGCGGTGCTCCACGATGCCACCGCGATCGCCGAACGGGTGCACACCATGGTCGTTGCCGGCACGGTGACCGCGGTGGACGGCACGGACATCCCGGTGACCGTGGAATCGGTGTGCGTACACGGTGATTCACCCGGCGCGTTGCTCACCGCCACCGCGGTGCGGGACCGCCTGATCGCCGCCGGCGTGCGGCCGGCACCGTTCAGCTAGCCGACTCGCGCTCCAACTCGTAGCGGATCAGCCGAGAGCTGTTGGCCACCACCGCAACCGACGAGGCGTTGTGCAGGACGGCGGCCAGCACCGGCGACAGGGCGCCACCGGCGCCGATAAGCAAGCCGATGGCGTTGACCGCAATCGACATCGCGTAGTTCTGTCGGATGACGTCCACGGCGCGGCCACCGAGGTTGCGCACGTCGAGCAGCCGGTTGAGATCGTCACTGGCCAGCGCCACGTCGGCGGTCTCGACCGCCACATCGGTGCCGCCGAGACCCATCGCGATGCCGATATCGGCCTCGGCCAAGGCCGGAGCATCGTTGACACCGTCGCCAACCATGGCCACCGTGTATCCCTCGTCACGCAGCCGGCGCACGACGGCGAGCTTGTCCTCGGGCAGTACCTCGGCCTGCCACTCGTCGATACCCAGTTCCGCGGCCACGACGGCGGCGGTGTCGGGATGGTCGCCGGTCAGCATGACGATGCGGCTGACACCGTTGGCGCGCAACCGCTGCAGCACCGCGGCCGACTCCGGGCGGATCTCGTCGCGCAGGCTGATCAAACCGACCAACTGCCCGTCGACGGCCAAGAGCAACGGAGTCTCGGACTGCTTACGCAGGGTGTCCACCCACTCGGCGGCCTTCGCGCTCACCTCGACCTGTTCGCGGCGCAACAGCGACGGGCTGCCTAGCAGCAGCGTGCGACCGTCGGCGATGGTCCGCATGCCCAGCCCGACGAGCACCTCACACTCTTCGTGCGGCGGGATCTCGATATGCCGTTCCTGGGTGGACCGGATGACTGCCTCGGCCAGCGGATGCCTGGAGTGGATCTCCGAGCTCGCCGCGTAGGCCAGCACCTGTTCGGGCTGCCAATCCTGATGGAAGGCAACGAGGTTGGTGACGACCGGACGGCCCACCGTCAGCGTTCCGGTCTTGTCGAACACCACCGCGTCGACCCGGCCGGCCTCCTCCAGATGCGAGCCACCCTTGATCAGGATTCCGCGCCGCGCTCCGTTGCCGATGGCCGCACTGATCGCCGTCGGTGTCGACAATCCCACCGCACACGGGCAGGCCACCAGCAGCATTGTCATGGCCCGGCGGACATCCCTGGTCACCACCAGGGTGAGCGCGGACAGCAGGAAGGATGCCGGCACGAAACGCCGCGAGAAGCTCTCGCCGACGGTCTGGATCGGGGCGCGGTGCTGGTGGGCCTCCTCGACCCTGGCGATGATCCGCCCGATGGTGGTCTCGTTGCCCACCGCCTCGGCGCGGATCACCAGCCGCCCGCGCACCACGACCGATCCGGCAAAGACGCGCGCCGGGGCGGTGACCGCCACCGGAAGGTTCTCCCCCGTGATCGCCGACTGGTCGATGATGGCTTCGCCGTCGACCACCACGCCGTCGATCGGCAACGCCACCTGGTCGTGGATCACGACCTCGTCGCCGATCCGCAGTTCGGCGGTGGCGATCTCGACCTCGGTACCGTCGTCGAGGCGCACCCAGGCGGTGTCCTGGTTGCCCTGCAGCAGGTTGGTGATCGCGCGCCGCGTCCGGCGCAGGGTCAGGTCCTGCAGGTACTCGCCGATGTTCAGCAGCCACAGCACGGTGAGCGCGACGACGTTCTCCCGCAGCACCAGGCTCGCCAACGTTGCCGCACTGACCAGCACGTCGGTGCCCGCGGTGCGTCCGCCGCGCAGTGTCCGCAACGCGCCGCGCAGGAACGGGTAACCGGTGAAGATCGTGACACCGGTGGCCGCCAGCCTGCTCGTCGGGCCGAGCAGTGGCGGGCGGGCGAAGACGTAGCGTCGTATCCCGAGCAGCACGAGTGCGGCACCGCCGACCGTCATACGCAGCACATCGGCATTGGTGACATCGGCCGAGCGCGGCATCCGTGCGGGCAAAAGGTCCGTGGCGACCGCGGTGGCGGCGTCGATGGCGGCGAACACGGACGCCTTGTCACACCGCTTCGGCGAGTACCAGACGACGATCGACGCGGTCCGCGGGTAGGCGTGCACGGCCCGCACACCCGCCACCTGCTCCACCGCATCCTCGATGGCCACCGCGCGTCGAATGTCACCGCGAAACCAGTCGGCACGCAACCGGATTCGCCCGCCGGCGTCAGAGATGACGGTCAATGCCGCCATATCGGTCAACAGCTCGCGATCAGTGTTCGTGATCGTGCTGGTGATCGGAGACCACCGGCGGCGGCACTTCCTCACCGATGCGTTCACGGGCCTCTGCCACCACATCGGAGACCGTCAGGCGCGCGGACTCGGCACCCTCCTCGGCCTTGCGCACACCACGCAACGCCCAGGTGGTGGCCGTCACGGACGCCTCCCGGATCGGTGCCTTGGCAACCGCCTTTTTCACGCCCTCGTAGGCGGCCACGCCGACGGCGCCCGTCACCACCGTGGAAGCCGCCTTGACCAGAAACGCAGAGAAGACCATTCGACGATCTTAACCGGAATCACGCTGTGCTCGGCGGCCAAGTTGTGCTGGCAGAATGGCCGACCGTGACGGTGGGTACCCCGGCCGCGCGCCGGATCGGCTCGATGCCGATCCTGGTGGTGGTCATCCTCGGCCTGGCGCTGGTCGGGACGACGGCACGCGACGCGGTGGCCGGCCACCCCGCGGTCGCGACCGCGGCCACCGTTTTCTGCGGAATCTTCGTGCAGGCGTTGCCTTTTCTCGCGTTGGGGGTATTGATCAGCGGGGTGATCGCCGCCACGGTGACACCGCAGAAGTTGGCGCGTTGGCTGCCACGCCGCCCTGCCGCGGCGATTCTGACCGCGGGCGTGGGGGCCGCGGCGTTGCCCGGTTGTGAATGCGGCTCGGTTCCGATCGCCCGACGGCTGTTCGGCGCCGGGACCGTCGGGGCTGCGGCGCTGACGTTCATGCTGGCCGCACCCGCGATCAACCCGGTTGTCCTGGTAGCCACGGCCGTTGCGTTTCCCGGCGAGCCGCTGCTGGTGCTGGCGCGGTGTCTGGCGTCATTGCTCACCGCGGTGACAATGGGTTTCCTGTGGACACGCTTCGGAAGACCTGATTGGGTCACCAGGACGTTGCCTGCGCCCGCGCCCGACGACGAGTCTCGGTGGACGGTGTTCACCGAGGCCGCCCGGCACGACTTCATGCAGGCGGCATCGTTTCTGGTGCTCGGCGCCGCCGCGGCGGCGGCACTGCACGTCGTGGTGCCCGACTGGGTGTATGCACACCTGGCCGGACAGCTGATGCTGGGCATCGTGGTGATGGCCGTGCTGGCGGTGGTGCTGTCGCTGTGTTCGGAGGCCGATGCGTTCGTTGCCGCCGGCATGTCGATGCTCCCGCTGCTGCCGCGGCTGGTGTTCCTGGTGGTCGGGCCGGCAGTGGACGTCAAACTGTTCGCCATGCAGGCCGGAATGTTCGGTCGGGCCTTCGCGATACGGTTCGCCCCACTCACCTTCGCCGTGGCCGTGCTGGCCGGCACCGGCGTCGGCCTGCTGCTGTTGGGTGATCGATGAGTCGCGAGACCGAGAACACCCTGCTGTTGCTCGTCGGCCTGAGCACCGCGATCATCGCGGCCACCGGTTCCTTCATGCGGTACGTGAAACCCACTCTGCTGCCGTGGTTGTGGATGACCGCCGTGGTCCTGATCACCCTGGCACTGTCGGCCATCATCGGCGATATCCGCCGCGGGCCCCGCCGACACGCCGACCACGGGCACCGCACCGGCATCGGCTGGTTGCTGATCGTCCCGATTGCGCTGCTGGCCTTCGTTGTTCCCCCGGCACTGAGTCCTCAGTCGGCTCGCCCAGCGGTATCCGATACCTCTCAGACGAGCCCGCGACGGCCATTCCCGCCGCTACCTGTAGGCGGCGCGCCCGAACTGTCCCTACCAACCCTGTTGATCCGAATCGCACAGGACTCCGCGGAGACCCTGCGTGATCGCGAGATCACCGTCACCGGATTCACCATGCGTGACGGTGAACGAACGTATCTCGGTCGCATCGTGATCCTGTGCTGTGCCGCCGATGCGCAGTTGGCGCGCGCCGCACTGACCGGACCCGCGGCGCGTGCCGCGGCCGATCTGCCGGACGGCTCCTGGGTTCGGGTCCGCGGCAAGGTGAAGGATCTGCTCCAGCATGCCGCGGTGCCGGAGTTCAGCATCGACGACGTGCAGCCCGTCGCGCAGCCGGAGAACACCTACGCTTTTTGATGACTAGGCTTCGTGATGTTTCAGCGCATCGCGGTTGGCGCCGTTGACGACGCTGCTCAGCAACCCCGGTAGCGCTTCGTCCACGTCGGACCTGCGCAGGCGTTGATAGGTGAGGCCGTCGATCACCAGCCGTTCGGTGACACCGGCCTCACGCAGAATCTTGAAGTGGTGGGTGGCCGTCGACTTGTTGATGCCCTCGTAGAGCGCGCCGCACTGGATCGGCACGCCTGCGTTGTACAAACGCCGGACCACTTCGAGGCGTATCGGGTCGTGGATGGCACCAAGTACCTGCTGCACGTTCCCCACCCGGGGCACTTCCGCGGTTCGCTCGGGCATAAATCCGTCCTGATGCGGGTTTGGAATCTATCGAACCGAGCGTACTCTCGACGGGGTTCGATAACCATCATACTCGCCGGACCGGAGGTGTCAGCGCGAATGGTCGCGATCGATCACACAGTTCAGACGCAGCGCTGGGCCTACCCGCTGCTGCTGATCCTCAGTGGCGTAGCGCTCGGGGTCTCGGGGATTCCGGCCCCGCTATACGGCATCTACGAGGCGAACTGGCATCTGTCCCCGCTGGCCACCACCATCGTCTTCGCGGTGTACGCCGTCGCCGCCCTCGGTGCGGTGCTGGTGTCCGGCCGGATCTCCGATGTCGTCGGCCGCAAACCGGTGCTGATCGGCGCCCTGATCGCCCTCCTGGTCGGCCTCGGCGTATTCCTCGTCGCCGACAGCATGGCCATGCTGCTGCTCGCGCGCAGCATCCACGGCGCGGCGGTCGGTTCGATCGTGGTGGCCGGCGCGGCCGCCCTGCTCGACCTCAAACCCGATCACGGTGTGCGATCCGGACAGCTGAGCGGGGTGGCCTTCAACATCGGGATGACGATCGCCATCCTGGGTTCGGCGCTGCTGGCACAGTACGCACCGCATCCGTTGCGCACCCCGTACGCCGTCGTCGCCGTGGTCTGCCTGATCGTCGGGGTCGGCGTGTTGGCGCTGCGGGAGCCGCACACCGCACGGTCCAGCGGGCCCATCCGGATCGCCAAACCGGCGGTGCCCGAACAGATCCGATCGGACTTCTGGTTCTCCGCGCTCGGCGCCATGGCGTCCTGGTCGGTCTTGGGTGTGCTGCTCTCGCTCTACCCGTCGCTGGCCGCCCAGCAGACCCATATCGACAATCTGGTCTTCGGCGGTGCCGTCGTGGGCACCACCGCCTTCGCCGCCGCATCGGCCCAACTGGCCGCCACCCGACTGCCCGCCAAGTATTCGGCCATCATCGGGGACATCGGTATGGCCGTCTCACTGCTGTTGACCATTCCGGTACTGCTGACGCACCGCTGGGAACTGGTGTTCGTCGCCGCCGTGTTGTTGGGCGCCACCTTCGGGCTCGGGTTCGGCGGCTCGTTGCGCCACCTGTCCGACGTGGTACCCGCCGATCGCAGGGGCGAGACGATGTCAGCGTTCTACCTGCTGGCCTACACCGCGATGGCGGTCCCGACGCTGGTCGCCGGGTGGGCGGCCACCCGCTGGGACCTGGCCTCGGTATTCCCCTGGTTCGCCGGCGCGGTGGCCACGGCCTGCCTGGGCGCCGCGGTGGCCGGTCTGCTCTCCAACCGCAGGAGCCGGGCCGCCATCGCCTAGGCTGCCGGTGTGACCGAGCACGCGTTCAGCGCGCAGGAACGCCAGGCCGTCTACCGCGCCATCGCCGAGCGGCGCGATATGCGCCGTTTCATCGCCGGCGCCACCATCGAACCCGAGGTGCTGGCCCGACTGCTCCAGGCGGCGCATGCCGCGCCCAGCGTCGGATTGATGCAGCCGTGGCGCTTCATCCGGATCACCGATGGCGCACTGCGCGAGGCAATGCACGCGTTGGTCGACCAGGAGCGGTTGCGCACCGCCGATGCGCTCGGCGAGCGCGGTGACGAGTTCCTCGCCCTCAAGGTCGAGGGCATCCGGGACTGCGCCGAATTGCTCGTCGTCGCCCTCGGGGAGGGCAGGCGCCGGCACATCTTCGGTCGTCGCACGATGCCGCAGATGGATCTGGCCTCAGTGTCGTGCGCCATCCAGAACCTGTGGTTGGCCGCCCGCGCCGAGGGGCTGGGCATGGGCTGGGTGTCGATATTCGAACCCACCACACTGGCCACCCTGCTCGGCATGCCCGAGGATGCCGAGCCGGTGGCCATCCTGTGCCTGGGACCGGTGCCCGAGTTCCCGGACCGACCGGCACTGGAGATCGACCAGTGGACCTACGGCCGGCCGTTGTCGGATTTCGTGTCGGAAAACGGCTGGGGCACAAGCGCTTCTGCGCGGAACTACGGCCCGTAGGGCAACAGCGCCATCTCGCGCGCGTTCTTGATCGCGGTGGCGACCTTGCGCTGCTGCTGTGGCGTCAGGCCGGTGACCCGGCGGGACCGGATCTTGCCGCGTTCGGAGATGAACGTGCGTAACACCGAGACATCCTTGTAGTCGACATCGGTGATCCCGAGGGCCTTGAACTTGTTCACCCGGGGCCGCTTGATCTCCACCGGCGCCGGTCGCCGCTTCTTGGCCGGACTACCCGCCATCACCAACTCGCTTTCCGCACACCGGGCAGCTCGCCACGGTGCGCCAACTCTCGAACCTTGACCCGCGACAGGCCGAACTTGCGCAGATGCCCGCGGGGCCTACCGTCCACCGAATCCCGATTACGCAACCGCACCGGGCTGGAATCCCGCGGCAGCCGCTGCAGTGCGACCTGTGCCGCGGCCCGCTGCTCGGGCGTGCTGGCAGGTCTGCGGATGATCTCCTTGAGTTCGGCCCGGCGCTCGGCATACCGCGCGACGGTCTGCTTGCGCCGTTCGTTGGCGGCGATCTTGGATGCCTTTGCCATCAGCGTTCCTCACGGAAATCGACATGCTTGCGGATCACGGGGTCGTACTTGCGCAGCACGATGCGGTCGGGATCGTTTCGCCGGTTCTTGCGGGTGACATAGGTGTAGCCGGTGCCCGCCGTGGACTTCAGCCGGATCACCGGCCGGATATCGGTGCTCTTGGCCATCAGAGTTTCTGCCCCGCTGCCCGCAACCTGCCCACGACGGCCTCGATACCGTCACGGTCGATGACCTTGATGCCTTTGGCACTGACCCGCAACGTGATTCGTCGACCTTCCGACGGCAGATAGTAGGTCTTGTTCTGGATGTTCGGATTCCAGCGGCGGCGGGTACGGCGGTTCGAGTGCGACACCCGGTTACCGAAACCCGGTGCGCGACCGGTGACCTGACAGGTCTGGGACATCGGACACCTTCTCATGCACGATCGTTAATGAAAACGATTTTCGACAAGTGGACGTCGACACGGTAGCGTACGGTCCGAATTAATGACAATCGTTACCAATAAGGGTGTGATGACATGCGGACGCCGGTGTTACTGGTTGCCGGGCAAGGCGCGCGAACCGACCTGGTGGATCTGCTGATCCGAACGCCGGGAACGCTGGCCGTCGGTTACGCCACCGACGGCCATGTCGTGATCCGGAACGTCACCGAGATGCGCGGGCAGCGGCGGATCATCTCGCAGTGGCCGATCGAGCTGGCCGGCGGCTGTGTCACCTGCACCATCCGCAACGACCTGCTGATCCTGCTGCGCCGGCTACACCGCCGCGAGGACGTCGCGCGCATCGTCGTCGAACTGATGGATTGGATTGACCCCGAACCGATCTGCACAGCCATCAACGAGGTTCCGGTGGTCGTCGGCCCGGGCTACATCGATGGTCCGGCCAGTCGCGACGTCGTCATCTCCGCCGTCCTCACGACGGTCGACTGCTCGCGCTGGTTGACCCAGGCCCTCGGCGACGACGACCTGGACGGCTCACGCACCGTGGCACAGGTCGTCGTCGGTCAGGCCGCCTTCGCCGACGTGTTGGTGCTCACCGAACCGGACACCACCACCTGCGCGGTACTGCGCAGGCTCGCACCGCGCACCCGCATCACGGTGGGAATGGACCATGTCGAGACCGCACTGGCCAACCTGGACCCGCAGGCTCGCCGCGGGTTCGCCGACGACCCGCATGATTCGCTGCTGGCCGGCCAACCGCCGCTCCAGCCCGCCGGCGAGGTCGCGCTCGTGGAGTTCAACGCGCGCAGGCCTTTTCACCCAGATCGGCTGCACCAGGCCATCGACGATCTGCTCGACGGGGTGATCCGGGTGCGCGGCCGCGCCTGGTTGGCCAGCCAACCCGATGCCGTGGTGTGGATCGAATCCGCGGGCGGCGGACTGGGTGTCGGTGATGCCGGTCGCTGGCTGGCGGCGATGTCCGAGAGCGAACGTGCCTATGTCGACCCCGAGCGGATCGCGTTGGCCGCCCCCGGCTGGGACGAGCAGTTCGGTGACCGGCACATCGCACTGACCGCGCTGGTGTGCGGCGCCCCGCCCGAGGTGATCACCGGCGCACTGCACAGGGCACTGCTGACCGATGCCGAGATGGCCGACCCTGCCGCGTGGGCCGAGTACCCCGACCCGTTCGGCGAATGGCACACCGACCCATGCGCCGAGCTGACCGACGAGGTGTCGGTCACCGACGAACCCCGCAGCCGAAAGGGCGAAGCATGAAACCCGATATCCATCCCGACTATCACCCCGTGGTGTTCCAGGACGCCGGCACCGGTAAGCAGTTCCTGATCCGTTCGACGATCACCAGTGACCGCACCATCGACTACCAGGGCGCCACCTATCCGCTGGTGGTGGTCGACGTGACCGCCGATTCGCACCCGTTCTGGACCGGGACCAACCGCCACCTCGACACCGCGGGCCAGGTGGAGAAGTTCCGCCGCCGCTACGGAACCCGGTAGTCCGGGCGCTCTAGGCTTTGGGCCATGCGCCTCAAAGCCGGCAGGCCCGATCTGGACGCCTACCACCGGTACGTCGACCTACCGGCCGCGCCGCCGGATGCACCGCTGACCGTCACCTGGGCCGGCGTCACCACGCTGTTGGTCGACGACGGCGCCGGCGCGGTGCTGACCGACGGTTTCTTCAGCCGTCCCTCGCTGATGCGGGTGGGGCTCGGCAGGATCGCGCCATCGCTACCCCGCATCGACGGCTGCCTCGGCAGGCTCGGGGTCCGCCGACTGGACGCCGTCCTGCCCGTGCACACCCACTTCGACCACGCCATGGATTCGGCCGTCGTGGCACAACGCACCGGTGCCCGGCTGATCGGTGGCGCCTCGGCCGCCCACATCGGCCATCAGCTGCCCGCAACACAGGTCGCCGTCGTCACCCCCGGTGAGCCGGTGGCAGCCGGACCGTTCGACATCACCCTCGTCATCGGGGACCACTGCCCGCCAGATCGTTTCCCCGGTGCCATCAGTGCCCCGGTGACACCACCGGTACGGGCCGCGGCGTATCGCTGCGGTGAGGCCTGGTCGACGCTCATCGCCCACCGCCGCAGCGGGCGCACCCTGCTGGTGGTGGGCAGCGCCGGTTTCGTCACGGGCGCGCTGAGCGGCCATCGCGCCGAGGTCGTCTACCTGGGCGTCGGGCAGCTGGGCCTGCAACCGGAGCGCTATCTGGTGGACTACTGGAACGAGACGGTGCGCACCGTCGGCGCCCGCCGCGTGGTGCTGATCCACTGGGATGATTTCTTCCGGCCGCTGGACCGGCCGCTGCGCGCCCTGCCCTACGCCGCCGACGACCTCGATGTCTCGATGCGGGTGCTGACCCGGCTCGCCACCGACGACGGCGTCGACCTACACCTGCCGACCCTGTGGCAGCCGACGGACCCATGGCGCTGACCCTGGCGATCGCCGCGCTGGCCGCGGTGCTCGGCGTCGCCCTGTTCGCGCCGCGCTGGCAGGCGCCCGTCGCGCTGGCCGCCGCCGGCCTGGTGGTCGGTACCGGCGCGGTGTCCTTGGCCGCGGCCTCCGACGAGGTGACCGAACTGGCGCCGGTGGTCGGCTTCCTGGCCGCGGTACTGGTGCTGGCCCGGCTCTGCGATGACGTCGGGTTGTTCCACGCCGCGGGGGTGATGATGGCCCGGGCGACCGCGGGTGGCCAGAACCGGCTGCTGGCATCCGTTTTCGGGATATCGGCGGTGGTGACCGCGGTACTGAGCCTGGACGCCACCGTGGTGTTGCTGACCCCGGTGGTCCTGGCCACCGCGCGGGCGCTCACGGTACCCGCGCGTCCGCATGCGTACGCCACCGCGCATCTGGCCAACAGTGCGTCGCTGCTGTTACCGGTCTCCAACCTGACGAATCTGTTGGCCTTCAGCGCCGCCGGCCTGACCTTCCTACATTTCGCGGCCGCGATGACGCTGCCGTGGATTGCGGCGATCGCCGTCGAGTTCGTGCTCCTTCGTTGGCTTTTCGCCAAGGATCTGCGTGTCGCCCCGCAGCACGATGCTCCCGATGAACCACTCCAGGTGCCGATCTTCGCCATGATCGTGGTGGGACTGACCCTCGCCGGGTTCGCGCTCACCTCCCTGGTCGGATTGTCCCCCGCGTGGGCGGCACTGGCCGGCGCCGTGGTCCTCGGCGCGCGGGCATTGCTGACCCACCGCACCACCGTGCGCAAGATCGTGGTGGCGCTGGACATCCCGTTCCTGGCATTCGTGCTGTGCCTGGGCATCGTGGTCGCCGCGGTCATGCACAACGGGCTGGAATCGGCGATGCATAGCGTCATGCCGAGCGGGCAGGGACTGCCGGCGCTGCTGGCCATCGCAACGGTGGCCGCGGTGTTGTCCAATGTGGTCAACAACCTGCCCGCCGTTCTGGTCATGCTGCCGTTGGCCACCCCGATCGGGCCCGCCGCGGTGCTGGCGGTGCTGATCGGGGTGAACGTCGGGCCCAACCTGACCTATGTCGGTTCATTGGCGAACCTGTTGTGGCGCAGCGTGGTACGTCGCGACATGAAAGCCGGGTTCGGCGAGTTCAGCCGTATCGGGCTGGTGACCACGCCCGCGGTCCTGGTCGCCGCGGTGCTGGGCCTGTGGGGCTGGATCCAGCTGTTCGGGCTCTAACCGCGACGCTGGCGGGCGATCTCGGCGAGCACGACACCCGCGGCCACCGATGCGTTGAGCGATTCGGTGGGTCCGGCCATCGGGATCGAGACGATGGCATCGCAGTTCTCCCGCACCAGTCGCGACAGACCCTTGCCCTCCGAACCGACCACCACGACGGTCGGGCCCGAGGCGTCCAGTTCGTCGAGCGCGGTATCACCCTCGGCGTCCAGGCCGACGATCTGCAGGCCGGCATCGGCCCAGCTCTTGAGGGTGCGATTGAGGTTGGTCGCCCGCGACACCGGAAGCCGGGCAGCCGCACCGGCACTGGTGCGCCAGGCCACCGCCGTCACCGAGGCCGATCGACGCTGTGGGATCACCACACCATGTCCGCCGAAGGCCGCCGTCGACCGCACGATGGCGCCCAGGTTACGGGGATCGGAGATGTTGTCCAGCGCCACCAGCAACGCGGACTGGCTGTCGCGCTGGGCCGACTTCAACAGGTCGTCGGGATGGGTGTAGACGTAGGGCGGCACCTGCAGGGCCAGCCCCTGGTGCAGACCGTTGCTCGACATCCGGTCCAGGTCGTGCTTCTGGACCTCCAGGATGGCGATACCTGAATCTGCAGCCCGCTGTACGGATTCGGTGATGCGCTCGTCGGCGTCGACGCCGAGCATCACGTAGAGCGCGGTGGCCGGCACCCCGGCGCGCAGGCACTCGACGACCGGGTTGCGCCCGAGCACGTATTCGGTCTCGTCGGTCTTGCGATGGCGACCCTGTTGCGCGCGCGCGGCCTTGGCGGCCCGCTTACCGGCCGGATGGTGAGGCCGGTCCTTGGCCGCGGGGGTGGCCCCCTTGCCCTCGAGCCCCCGCCTGCGGACGCCGCCGGAGCCGACGGTCGGCCCCTTCTTGGTGCCCTCTTTGCGTACCGCGCCGCGACGCTGTGAATTACCCGCCATGGGTGGTGTCCCCTTCCAGCAGCGACCACTGCGGGCCGTCTGCGGTGTCGGTGACCTCGATACCGGCCTCCTTGAGCCGGTCGCGGATGGCGTCTGCGGCCGCCCAGTCACGTTTCTCACGAGCCTCGGCGCGCCCGGCGAGCGCCCAGTGCACCAGGACGTCGACGGCGGCCAGTGCCGCCGAAGTCTCGTCGCGGGTTTCCCAGCGTTCGTCGAGCGGATCGCAGCCGAGGATCGCCATCATCGCCCGGATCGACCGGGCGGCGGCCATCGCGCCGTCATGATCACCGGCGTCCAACGCACGGTTCCCTTCGGCGCGGGCGCTGTGCACCTCGGCCAGCGCGATCGGCACCGCGAGGTCGTCGTCGAGTGCCGCCTCGAACTTGTCGGTCCAGGTGCCCGGTTCGATGGCGCCGACGCGGTTGCGCACCCGGTGCAGGAAATCTTCGATACCGGTATAGGCCTTGGCCGCGTCGGCCAGCGCGTTCTCGGAGAACTCGAGCATCGAGCGGTAGTGCGCACTACCCAGGTAGTAGCGCAGTTCGGCAGCGCGAACACGTTGCAGCACAGCGGGAATTGCGAGCACGTTACCCAGCGACTTGCTCATCTTCTCGCCGCCCATGGTGACCCAGCCGTTGTGCAGCCAGAATCGCGCGAACCCGTCGCCGGCCGCCTCGGCCTGGGCGATCTCGTTCTCGTGGTGCGGGAACACCAGATCCATACCGCCGGCGTGGATATCGAACTGCGTCCCCAGATACTCCTGACACATGGCCACGCATTCGGTGTGCCATCCGGGGCGCCCGCGACCCCACGGCGTCGGCCACGACGGCTCCCCCGGCTTGGCGCCCTTCCACAGGGTGAAATCGCGCTGATCCCGTTTACCCGTAGCGACGCCCTCGCCCTGGTGGACATCGTCGACCCGGTGGCCGGAGAGCTTGCCGTAACCGGGCAGGCTCGCGACGTCGAAGTACACGTCACCGTCACCGACATAGGCGTGGCCACGGTCGATCAGGCGCTCGATGAGTTCGACCATCTGGGTGATGTGTCCGGTGGCGCGGGGTTCCGCCGAGGGCGGTAACACCCCGAGTGCCTCGTAGGCCGCGGTGAAGGCGCGCTCGTAGGTCGCCGCCCACTCCCACCACGGACGGCCGGCGTCGGCGGCCTTGTTGAGGATCTTGTCGTCGATATCGGTGACGTTGCGGATGAACGCGACATCGAGGCCCTTGGCGGTCAGCCAGCGCCGCAGGACGTCGAACGCGACACCGCTGCGCACGTGGCCGATATGGGGCAGTCCTTGAACCGTGGCGCCGCACAGGTAGATCGACACATGGCCGGGACGCAGCGGCTCGAAATCACGAACGGCACCGGCAAGGGTGTCATACAGCCGTAGACCAGTCATCCCGGCCAACCGTTCGCTCCGCTCACGACGGGCCAGCTTACCGGCCTGCCGCGGGCTATCTGACCACAAGGGCCGTGGCGACTGCCGCCAGGCCCTCGCCGCGGCCGGTGAGCCCGAGTCCGTCGGTGGTGGTCGCCGACACCGACACCGGCGCCCCGATCAGATCGGACAGCACCGCCTGCGCCTCGACGCGGCGCGGCCCGACCTTGGGCCGGTTACCGATGACCTGAACGGCGGCATTGGCCACCCGGAAACCCTCGGCATCGAGGAGACCCCGGACATGGCGCAGCATGTCAGCGCCGCTCACGCCATGCCACTGGGGTTGATCGGTACCGAAGACGGCACCGAGATCACCGAGGCCGGCGGCACTGAGCAGCGCATCACACAATGCGTGCGCGGCAACATCGCCATCGGAATGGCCCGCGCAGCCGTCGGCTTCGGTGAACATCAGGCACAGCAACCAACATGGTCGCCCGGCCTCGATGGGATGAACGTCGGTACCCAGACCGACGCGCAGATCCGTCACATTCAGGACGCGGCGGCCAACGCCTCGTCGAGAATGATGGTGGCCTTCTCGTCATCGGTGTTCTCGGCCAGCGCCAACTCACCGACCAGAATCTGGCGAGCCTTCGCCAGCATGCGCTTCTCGCCCGCGGACAGACCGCGCTCCTGGTCACGACGCCACAGGTCGCGAACCACCTCGGCGACCTTGTTCACGTCACCGGAAGCCAGCTTCTCCAGATTTGCCTTGTACCGGCGCGACCAGTTGGTCGGCTCCTCGGTGTGCGGCGCGCGCAGCACCTGGAAAACCTTGTCGAGGCCTTCCTGGCCCACGACGTCACGAACCCCGACGTACTCGGCGTTGTCCGCCGGAACGCGAACCGTCAAATCCCCCTGCGAAACCTTGAGGACGAGGTATTCCTTCTGCTCACCCTTGATGGTGCGGGTTTCGATAGCCTCGATCAACGCAGCACCGTGGTGTGGATAGACGACGGTGTCTCCGACCTTGAAAATCATCAGTTTCGAGCCCCTTTCACCAGTCGATCTTATCACGGGGCCAGCCGGGGCGCGGATCAACAATGCAGGTCAGGGGCACCGCAGCTGAAGACTAGGGGTTGACACAGCGCTGGATACATGCAGTTGGACTGCTGTCCAGGTGGGCTGCGGGCGCCGTCGCAAGCCCTCGGCTACCGCCGCGAATCACGACCTACTACAGTGCATAGTCGAATCCGTCCGGTTAGCAGGAGGCTCAAGTGGTCGCAGTGAACCGCTCCAACATGCGTGCGTCCCGCCTGGCCGCCGGCGCCCTGATCGCCGGCCTCGCGCTCACCGGCTGCAGCGCGGGCCAGATCTCGCAGAGCGCCAACCAGCAACCCGCCGTCAACGGCACGGTGCACAACGTCGGCACCATCGCGTTGCGCAACGTGTTCCTGCGCGCTCCGCAGACCACCGACTATGTCCGCCCGGGCACCCCGGTGGAGCTGCTCTTCGCCGCCGCCAACAACTCCAGCGACGTGACCGACAAGCTGGTGTCCATCACCTCCGACATCGGCACCATCACCCTCAGCGGGCCGACCACGGTTCCGGCCGGCGGAATCCTGGTTGCGGGCAAGCCCGACGATCCGATGGAACTGGCCATGGTGGAACGTGCCGACGAGACCCAGGCCGAGGTCACCCTGACCGAGCCGATCTCCAACGGCCTGACCTACGACTTCACCTTCAACTTCGAGAAGGCCGGCGCCACCACCTTCGCGGTGCCCATCTCGGCCGGTGAGGTGCCCCGCCGCGACGGCGAGCCCAACGAGGGCATGGGACCGATCGGCGGACACGGCGAGGGTCACTGAATCTGACGTTCTGTCAGGGGTGACGGCTACCGTCGTCACGTGGCTTCGAAAGTACGTTCGCAATACCGATGCTCGGAATGTCATCACGTCACGCCCAAATGGGTGGGGCGATGCTCTGATTGCGGCACCTGGGGAACGGTCGACGAAGTCGTCGCACTCAGTGCGCTGAGCGGCGGATCCGCCCGCCGTGCAGTCACACCGTCCTCGCCCGCCGTGCCCATCACCTCGATCGATCCCGGTGTCACCCGGCACCTGCCCACCGGTGTCGACGAGCTGGACCGCGTCCTCGGCGGCGGTCTGGTGCCCGGGTCGGTATCCCTGCTCGCAGGCGATCCGGGGATCGGGAAGTCCACGTTGCTGCTGGAGGTCGCCCATCGCTGGGCCCGCAGCGGCAGGCGCGCGCTGTACCTGTCCGGGGAGGAATCCGCCGGACAGATCAGGCTGCGCGCCGAGCGCACCGGCTGCACCCACGACGAGATGTACCTGGCCGCCGAGTCCGATCTGCAGACCGCGCTCGGTCATATCGAGCACGTGCGGCCCACCCTGGTCGTGGTCGACTCGGTACAGACGATGTCCAGTGCCGAGTCCGACGGTGTCACCGGGGGTGTCACCCAGGTCCGCGCCGTGACGACCGCGCTCACCTCGTACGCCAAGTCGGCCGGTCCCGACGGTGTCGCGCTGCTGTTGGTCGGTCACGTCACCAAGGAGGGTGCCATCGCGGGACCGCGCTCGCTGGAACATCTCGTCGATGTGGTGCTGCACTTCGAAGGTGATCGGAGCTCGGCACTGCGGATGGTGCGCGGGGTGAAGAACAGGTTCGGCGCGGCTGATGAGGTGGGCTGTTTCCTCATGCACGACAACGGGATCGAATGCGTCGCCGACCCGTCCGGGTTGTTCCGCGACCAGCGGCCTGCGCCGGTGTCGGGCACCGCGGTGACGGTCACCCTGGACGGTAAGCGGCCGCTGATCGGTGAGGTGCAGGCGCTCATCGGCGCCGAGAAGACCGGCAGTCCGCGGCGCGCGGTCAGCGGTATCGACTCCGCCCGCGCCGCGATGATCACCGCCGTGCTGGAGAAACGTTCCAAGCTGCCGCTCGGCCAGCACGACATCTACGTCTCCACCGTCGGCGGCATGCGACTGACCGACCCGTCATCGGATCTGGCGGTGGCCATGGCCATCGCATCGGCCTATACCGATATCGCGATGCCTGCCACCGCGATCGCCATCGGTGAGGTCGGACTTGCCGGAGATCTGCGCCGGGTGAACGGGATGGACCGCAGGCTCGCCGAGGCCGCCCGGCTCGGCTTCACCCACGCCGTCGTGCCGCCCGGGGTCAAGGACGTGCCCGCCGGTCTGACCTTGACGGTCGCCGACGACATCGGGACGGCATTGCGGCGGTTGCGCTCGATCGACCACAATGGCTCCCGATCCGAGGAGGAGCGATGGCGGTGACATCCAGGGGCAACCGCAACGTGGTGCATCTGGCCCGTCCGACCATGCGCGAGACACTGGGTCGGTTGGCACCGGGTACCGCGCTGCGCGACGGTCTGGAACGCATTCTGCGGGGCCGTACGGGCGCGCTGATCGTGCTGGGCTACGACGACAGCGTCGAGGCCATCTGCGACGGCGGGTTCTCCCTCGACGTGTTGTACGCACCGACCAGGCTGCGCGAGCTGTCGAAGATGGACGGCGCCGTGGTGCTGTCCACCGACGGGAGCCGCATCCTGCGGGCCAACGTCCAACTCGTCCCTGACGCCTCCATCCCGACCGACGAGTCGGGCACCCGGCACCGTTCGGCCGAGCGCACCGCGGTGCAGACCGGGTTCCCGGTCATCTCGGTCAGCCACTCGATGAGCATCGTGACGGTGTACGCGGCCGGTGAGCGCCACGTCGTGCCCGACACCCCGACCATCCTCTCCCGGGCCAACCAGACCATTGCCACCCTGGAGCGGTACAAGTCCCGTCTCGACGAGGTGAACCGGCAGCTGTCCACCGCGGAGATCGAGGATTTCGTGACGCTGCGCGATGTCATGACGGTGGCCCAACGCCTGGAGATGGTGCGCCGGATCAGCCTGGAGATCGACGCCGACGTCGTCGAGCTCGGCACCGACGGCCGCCAACTCAAGCTGCAACTGGAGGAACTCGTCGGCGACAACGACACCGCTCGCGAGCTGATCGTGCGTGACTACCACGCCAATCCGGACCCACCGAGCGCGGCGCAGGTGAGCGCCACGCTCGAGGAGCTCGACGCACTCTCGGACAACGAACTGCTCGACTTCACCGCGCTGGCAAGGGTTTTCGGGTATCCCACCACGTTGGAGGCCCAAGACTCGGCGATGAGCTCACGCGGCTACCGGGCCATGGCCGGGATTCCGCGGTTGCAGTTCGCCCATGTCGACCTGCTGGTGCGCTCGTTCGGATCGCTGCAGGGCGTTCTGGCAGCCAGCGCCACCGATCTGCAGTCGGTCGACGGCATCGGTTCGATGTGGGCGCGCCACATCCGCGAGGGCCTGTCCCAGCTGGCCGAGTCGACGATCGCCGACCAGCTGAGCTGACTCAGTTGCCCGGGGGCTGACCGGTGCCGTCGTGCGGCGGGGCGTCGGCGGGCGGGGCATCGGCAGGTGGCGCGGGGGCACCCGGCGGGGCCGCCTCGGCGAGGATAAACGGCACCGTCGCCGAGCGCAGATTGCCCAGCTGCACCACCAGGTTGTAGGTCCCGGGGCCGATCGGTTCGCGCGGCAGCGGGCAGTTGGGCGCGGAGCCCATTCCGGTCCAGGTGACCTCGGTGGTGACCTGCTCGCCGGGCGCGAACTCCTTGACCAGCGTCTCGTTGGACGGCGCGCAATCCAGGTTCGACCACAACCGCTTGTTGTCCAGCGAGTACACGTAGGCGGCCAGGACGGCGGCACCGACATCGCGCTTGCAGGCGACCAGGCCGATATTGGTGACCACCATGGTGAACTTCGGCTGGTCACCCATCACGTAGTTGGGCGCGCTGGTGATTCCCTTGACCGCCAGGGTGGAGTCCGGGCAGTCTTCACCGGCCTGCAGCACCGGCGGGGGAACCACCGCGGTGGTCGGTGTCGGCGTCGGGGGTGGCGCCGCCTGGGCCGGCGGAACGACCGGAGTCTTCACGCCCGGCTCCTCCCCCGGCAACGGGGTCGGCGCGGCGGATGCGGGAGCCTGCTCGGCCGACTGCTCGGCGGCGGTCGGATCGGTGCTGGTGCTGTTGGAGGCGACGATCGCGATGATGCCGGCGACGATCGCGATGACGACGACCGCAACCCCTATCGCCAGCGCTCTGCGGCGCCGGTAGATCTCCGGTGGCAGCGGGCGGGGCGGTTCGGTGTCTAGCACGACCTCAACGGTAAGCCGGGGTCAGGTCAGGTTGGCCGAGGCGGATCGGCGTGTCTCCTGTGACCTTACAAAGATCGTTTCGTGACAACCGGGCCCGCACTCGACGGCCCGGCTCACTCCTCGCCGATGTCTCCGAGGTGGGTGCGCAGCTGGACGCGGCCGTCGGAGAGGTGATAGGTCAGGCCGACGATCGCCAGGTCACCGGAGCGCACCTGATCGGCGATCACGGTGGAGCGGGCCATCAACTGCGCGGCGGTCTCCTCGACATGGCGTGCCTCGAACTCGTCGACCCGGCCGAGGCCGTCCCGGCGGCCCGCCAGGATGGAGGGCATCACGCGTTCGACGATGTCGCGGATGTAACCGCCCGGGATCTCCCCGGCGTCCAGGGCGTTGAGGGTGGCCTTCACCGCACCGCAGCTGTCATGGCCGAGCACCGCGATCAGCGGCACGTTGAGCACCGCGACGGCGTACTCGATCGAGCCCAGGACGGCGGTGTCGATGACATGGCCCGCGGTACGCACCACGAACATGTCGCCGAGGCCCTGGTCGAAGATCAGCTCGGCGGCAACCCGGCTGTCGCCACACCCGAACAGCACCGCGGTGGGTGTCTGCGCCTCGGTCAGGCGTGCCCGGTCTTCGATCCCCTGGCTGGGATGCTCGGGCCGACCCGCGACGAAGCGCTCGTTACCCTCCTTGAGTGCCTTCCACGCGGAGATCGGATTCGAGTTCGGCATGAGCAGAAGTATGCCCCAGCCCGAATACGGCATCGACCCCGGCGAGCTTCTGGCGTGGTTCGACACCGCCGAGCGCGACCTGCCGTGGCGACGACCGGAGGTCACCGCCTGGCAGATTCTGGTCAGCGAGTTCATGCTCCAGCAGACCCCGGTGAACCGGGTCGAACCGATCTGGCTGGACTGGATTGCGCGGTGGCCGACACCATCGGCCACCGCTGCCGCTTCGGCCGCCGATGTGCTGCGCGCCTGGGGCAAGCTCGGTTATCCGCGCCGCGCCAAGCGGTTACACGAGTGTGCGGCGGTCGTCGCGGCCGAACACGGTGACGTGGTGCCCGCCGATGTCGAGACCCTGCTCGGCCTGCCCGGCGTCGGCACCTACACCGCGCGGGCCATCGCCTGCTTCGCCTACCGCCAACGGGTTCCCGTCGTCGACACCAATGTGCGCCGGGTGGTGGCCAGGGTGGTGCATGGCGTCGCCGAGACCCCAGCCCGGGCCGGCGACCTCGCCGAGGTGGCTGCACTGCTCCCCGAAGGCCTTGCCGCCCCGCGTTTTTCGGCCGCACTGATGGAACTCGGCGCGATCGTGTGCACGGCCCGCAACCCCCGCTGTGGGATCTGCCCGTTAAGCGCGTGTCGGTGGAAGTCGGCCGGCTACCCGCCGGCGAGCACCCCGGCCCGCCGGGTCCAGCGCTATGCCGGGACCGACCGTCAGGTCCGCGGCAGGCTGCTCGACGTGCTGCGGGCAGGCACCGGACCGGTCACCAGGGCCCAGCTCGACGTCGCATGGCTGACCGATACCGCCCAGCGTGACCGGGCGCTGGATTCGCTGCTGACCGACGGTCTCGTGGAGCAGACCTCGACGGGGCTGTTCGCCCTGGCCGGCGAAGGTGACGATGCGGGTGAGGGACGAGCCCGCTGAGGACTAGGCGCTCTGCTCGCACGCGTCGTCGCAGGAGAACCGGCGTCGGTAGTCCGACGGGGTGACCCCGATGATGCGGCGGAAGTGGTGGCGCAACAGCGTCGCGGTACCGAATCCGCATCGGTCGGCGACGCGGTCGATGTCGAGGTCGGTCTCCTCGAGCAGACGCCGGGCGTAGAGCACCCGTTGGTCGGTGATCCACTGCATGGGGGTGCGTCCGGTCTCGTCGACGAACCGGCGGGCGAAGGTGCGCGCCGACATGTTGGCCCGTGCCGCCAGCGCCGCCACCGTGTGTTGCTTGTCGAGGTTTGCCAACATCCAATCCAGCTGCGGGGCAAACCCTTCGGAGTAGCGAACCGGGATCGGCTGGTCGATGTACTGGCGCTGCCCGCCATCGCGCTGCGGGGGGACGACCATCCGGCGGGCGATCTTGTTGGTCACCTCCGCACCCAGCTCCCGGCGCACCAGATGCAGGCAGGCATCGATGCCTGCGGCGGTGCCCGCGCTGGTGATCAGGTTCCCGTCGTCGACGAACAGCACGTTGCGGTCCACCCGAGCGGTGGGGTTGGCGGCGGCCAGGTCGTCGGCGTGCATCCAGTGCGTGGTGCACGGCCTGCCGTCGAGTAGACCGGCAGCACCGGCCAGGAACGCCCCCGAACACACCGTCAGGACGGTCGACCCGGATTCGACGGCCCGTCGCACCGCGGCCAGCGCCTCTGGCAGATAGTCGGACCCGGCGATCGCCGGGATGGCGACCAGGTCGGCACCGATCAGATCATCGAGCCCGTGATCGGGGGTGAGGGTCGCACCCACCGAGGTGCGGACCGGCTCGCCGGCACGGGGGCCGCACACCTTGAAGTCGAAGTTGGGGACGCCGTCGGCGGAGCGGTCGATGCCGAAGACCTCGCAGATCACGCCGAACTCGAAAATCGCTAGACCATCCAGCACCAGCACCGATACGCTCGATATCGCCATGGCAGCATTTTATCTCAAGGTGTCTTTTCTGCCACTGTTGGCGGAATATCGATCAACGGAGCATTACTGCCATGACCACCGCACTGGCCTACCTCGCCCTCATCGCCGTCCTGCTCGCACCCTTTGCCCTCACCCTCGCGCTCGGCCGCGCCGCCCGGCGCTCGGGCATCTTGCGCCTGCACCTCGACCAGTTCCGCATCGCCGCACCACTGGCAGGCAGCTTCCACGCCGAGGACCGTGACGGACTGCGCGCCCAACACGACATCGACGCGATCCGCAGCAGGTTCGCCGAGCACCCGACGTGGCCGACCTCAAGCGCCTCGGGCGAGCGCCGCTAAGAATCCCTCGACGGCCTCGCGATAGACCTCCGGCGCATCGTCGTGGATCAGATGACCGGCCCCTGGAACCGCACGATACGTTGTCCGATAACCGGTTTCGTGCATCCGACGCATCTGACCAGGCGGCGCGACGGTGCCCTCGGCCTCCAGGAGCAGCACCGGTGCCCGCACCGTCTCCCACTGCTGCCAGTAGTCACGCATGCCCCACTGGCCGGCGATCTCGATCCAGCGTTCGACATGCCCGTGCAACCGCCACCCCGTCGCCGTGCGGTCGAACGCCTCCAAGAAGTACTGCCCGGCCACCGGTCCGAACTCCCGATAGACCTGCTCGGCGGTCTCGAACTCCACCGGCAGCGCCTGCACCCACGGTTCCCATGGCCCGGTGGTGCGGCCGCGGAAGTCCGGGGCCATGTCCTCGACCACCACGGCGGCCACCAGATCCGGGCGTTCGGCGGCCAGACACCACGAGTGCAGACCGCCCATCGAATGGCCGATCAGCGTCACCGGAGCGCCCAACACGGCCACCGCGTCGGCCAGATCCTGCACGAACCGCTCGGTGCTGATCGGGTGCGGATCATCGACATCGCGGCCGCGGTGCCACGGGGCGTCATAGGTGTAGACCGCACCCAGTTCGGTCAGCCACGGCAGCTGCCGCGACCAGGTACTACCCCTGCCCATCAGGCCGTGCACCAGAACCAGCGGGTCCCCGGCGCCACCGCGCGCAGTCAGAAGTTCGGTCCGCATGCCGACATCCTGCCCGGGCCGGACACGGGTAACCTCATGCCATGCCCGTCGTGAAGATCAACGCCATCGAGGTCCCGGCCGACGCAGGCCCGGAACTGGAGAAGCGGTTCGCCCACCGCGCCCACGCCGTCGACAACCAGCCCGGCTTCCTCGGCTTCCAGCTGCTGCGCCCGGTCAAGGGCGAGGATCGCTACTTCGTGGTGACCCAGTGGGAGTCCGAAGAGGCCTTCCAGGCCTGGGCCAGTGGCCCGGCCGTCGAGGCGCACGCCGGACAGCAGACCAAGCCCGTCGCCACCGGCGCGTCACTGCTGGAGTTCGAGGTTGTGTTGGACGTTGCGGGGACCGGTAAGTAACGCGCCGCGGCGCGTAATCGCTCTCACCGCGCTGGCCGCCGCTGTGGCCGTGATCGGTTCCGGCTGCACACATACCGGGCCGCCGGTGGCCGAGGCCGCCTACGGCATGCACATCGAGACCAACACCCCGCAGGGGCTGCGCGCCAAGCAACTGCTGGACATGGTCAATTCCGACTGGCCGATCGGTGTGGTGCCCGTCGCGACGCTTGCCGCCCCGCAGCAGGTCGAGTTCGTCGCCGGCGCGATGGATCGACTGTGGGCGGACCGCCCCATCACCGTCACCGCGCTGTCCCTCGGTGCCGGTGAAGCCACCCTGCATGTGCGCAACTCTTACAACGTCGCGCAGAAGATCGAGATGCGCACCGGCGACGGCGGCCTGGTCGACCGGTTCGAGGTCACCGTCGATCAACCCAAGATCACCCAGTGGTCCGATATCGACACCGAGATCCAGAAGTCCGGCGCCACCTACGCCTACCAGGTGTCCAAGGTGTCCGACGGCAGGTGTGACACGGTGGCGGGAACCGATGTCGACACCGCGATGCCGTTGGCATCGATCTTCAAGCTCTACGTCCTACTGGCGCTGGCCGAGGCCGTCAACGCGGGCACCGTCGGCTGGGACGAGCAGCTGACCATCACCAAAGAGGACAAGGCCGTCGGCTCGGCGGGCTTCAACGACCTGGACCCGGGATCCCGAGTAACGGTCAAGGCCGCTGCCCAGCAGATGATCTCGGCCAGCGACAACATGGCCACCGATATGTTGATGGCGCGCCTGGGGCCCGGCGCGGTGGAACGGGCGCTGGTCGCGGCCGGACATCACGACCCGTCGTCGATGACCCCGTTTCCCACGGCGCACCAACTGTTCTCGATCGGGTGGGGCAAACCGGACGTCCGCGAGGAGTGGAAGAGCGCGTCACCGCAACGGCGTGCCGCCATGCTGGCCCGTACCGGAACGTTGCCCTATGAACCGGATCCGATGCTGACCCGCGTCCCGGCATCGCCATACGGCATCGAGTGGTACGGCACGCCGATGGACATCTGTCGGGTGCACGCCGCACTGCAGGCCGCGGCCACCGGGGCGGCGGCACCCGTGCGCGACATCCTCTCGGCCACCCCCGGCATCGAACTGGACAAGGCGCGATGGCGTTATGTCGGGGCCAAGGGCGGCAACCTGCCGGGCGATCTGAGCTTCAGTTGGTACGCCGAGGACCGCACCGGACAGGGCTGGGTGGTCAGCTACCAGTTGAACTGGCCGGAGTACCGCAGCCTGACCGCGGCCACCTGGCTGCTGTCGATCGCGACCCAGTCATTCGGGCTGATCCCGAACTGACCACCCGGTCACAGCCGCAGCGTCCAGGCGCCGCGGAAGTGCAAGGTAACGCGGGCCGCCGGCGCGATATCGACGCGCCAGAAGGATGTCGGTGCCGCGTTCAGCGCGGTCAGGATGACGGCCCTGATGACGGCGGGATGGGTGACCGCGGTGTGCCGGCCACCGCCCGCGGCCACACCGTCGAGCCAGTGACGCACCCGGTCGCACAGTGCGGCGATCGACTCGCCGCCGTGCGGAGCCGCCGTCGGGTCCGTCAGCCAGCTCGCCAGCCCGGCGGGGTCCACATCCTGCAGTGACATCCCCCGCCACCGACCGCAGTCGAGGTCGGCTAGCGCGGGTTCGATGGTCGCCGGTCCGCCCAGCGCCTGCGCGGTCTGGCCGGCCCGCAGCTCGGGGGCGCAGCACAGCACGCCGGGTTCGGCGTCCGCGAGATCGGCGACCTGGCGGGCGCCGATCGCGTTGAGGGGTTCGTCGGCGGGGAATCGTCCGGCTGCCATCGCCTCGGTCATGCCGTGGGAGACGAGGGTCAGCCGGACGACCTCACTCACGCCGCGACGAACTCGCGCTTGTTCTCCAGGAGCCGCGACACCAGTGCGGCGAACACCAGACCGATCGTCGTCCACATCACCAGCTGCGTGCCCAGCGAGTAGAGCCGGAACTGGTAGAGATCGTCGGCGGGGAACGCACCGAAGATGATCACGCCAGCGTCATCGCGGATCGGGCCGGGAGTCTCGGCGATGGTCGGCATGATCAGGAACACCACGGCGATCGCCACCAGGTACCCGGCACCGCCGATCAGCGCGGCATTCCAGGCACCGAACCTGTCGGCCAGCCGCCGCCCCGCCAGCACCGCGCCCACCAGCAGCGCTGCCGACAGCACGGTCATCAGCAGGTACAACAGGGTGCGCTGTTGGATCGTCTCGTCCAGGCTGACCGCCGGCGGGTTCGGCGGGTACTTCAGCGCCGGCACGATCCACAACGCGATCAGCATGCCGCCGGCCAGCAGGACGGCCGTGGCCCTGGCCGACAGCGCGGCGATCCGTCCGTACGCGACACAGAACAGGACCGCCAGCAGCGCGCCCATCGCCACGCTGAACGCGACCAGCCCGAAGCCCAACCCGATCGTGGACTGGACGGTCCGGGTGATCTCGATGCCACCTTCGGCACCGTGCTCATGGGCGTGTCCGCCGTGCTCGATCGCCTGATGTGCGGCGCTGACGCCGTCCTCGAACTCGATGGCACGGTCGATGACCGGCTCGATGAAGATCCAGGACCAGACGAACGCGAGTACGCCGCCGAGGGCGCCGGCCAGGAGGCCGCGCCCGATGATTGCCTTTTCCATCGGTTTTCGTTCTGCTTTCGGCGTCTAGTGGCAGGGGAAGCCGAGCAGATGGCGGGCGTCATGCACGAACTCGTGGATGACGGTGTTGGCGCCGAACACGGAGGTGGCGCCCTGATCCATACCGACGAAGTAGAGCACCAGCAGGGCGAAGAATGCCGTCAGCGACAGCCAGGCCACCGCGCTCGCGGCGGACAGGTCCACCGCACGTGTACCGGCCCTGGGGGTTTCAGCAGAAGTCATATCCGATCCTTTCGGGAGTTCGCGTCCCAGATTCATATCGTTGGGACGGACACCGGGTCTGACTTTCACAGTGGCGCGACCGTTCTGGGATTGCACCAGATTCCGTCATCCGTCGAGAGCAGTTCGGATACTACGCCGGTCATCCACATGCGGATACACAAAGCCCCCCGCCGGATCGCTCCGGGCGGGGGGCTTCGTGCAGTTGTCGTTACTCGGCCGCGGTGGCCGCCAGATCAGCGTCCTCGGTGGACCCGGCCGACTTGGGCCGGCCCGCGAATGTGAACTTCGCGTTCTCGCCGGTACCCTCGCCGTCCCAGCCCTCGACGTCCACGGTGACGATCTGACCCGGTCCGACCTCTTCGAACAGGATCTTCTCCGACAGCTGGTCCTCGATCTCGCGCTGGATGGTGCGACGCAGCGGCCGCGCACCCAACACCGGATCGAAACCACGCTTGGCCAGCAGTGCCTTGGCCTGGTCGGTCAGCTCCATCTCCATGTCCTTGGCACGCAGCTGGTTGCCGACCCGGCCGATCATCAGATCGACCATCTGGATGATCTCGTCCTGCGTCAGCTGGTGGAACACGATGATGTCGTCGATACGGTTCAGGAACTCCGGGCGGAAGTGCTTCTTCAGCTCGTCGTGCACCTTGAGCTTCATCCGCTCGTAGTTGTTCTCGCCACCACCTTGGGTGAAGCCGAGCCCAACCGCCTTGGAGATGTCGCTGGTACCCAGGTTCGAGGTGAAGATCAACACGGTGTTCTTGAAGTCGACCGTGCGGCCCTGACCGTCGGTCAGACGGCCGTCCTCCAGCACCTGCAACAGGGTGTTGTAGATCTCCTGGTGCGCCTTCTCGATCTCGTCGAAGAGAACAACGCTGAACGGCTTGCGGCGCACCTTCTCCGTGAGCTGGCCGCCCTCTTCGTAGCCGACGTAGCCCGGAGGGGCACCGAACAGCCGCGACGCGGTGAAGCGGTCATGGAACTCGCCCATGTCGATCTGGATGAGCGCATCGTCGTCGCCGAACAGGAAGTTCGCCAGCGCCTTGGACAGCTCGGTCTTACCGACACCGGACGGGCCGGCGAAGATGAACGACCCCGACGGGCGCTTGGGATCCTTCAGCCCGGCACGGGTGCGGCGGATCGCCTTGGAGACGGCCTTCACGGCGTCCTCCTGGCCGATGATCCGCTTGTGCAGCTCGTCCTCCATGCGCAGCAGACGCGTGGTCTCGGCCTCGGTGAGCTTGAACACCGGGATCCCGGTCCAGTTGCCGAGCACCTCCGCGATCTGCTCATCGTCGACCTCGGCGACCACATCGAGATCACCGGAGCGCCACTGCTTCTCACGCTCGGCACGCTGCGCGACGAGAGTCTTCTCCTTGTCGCGCAGGTTGGCGGCCTTCTCGAAGTCCTGCGCGTCGATCGCCGATTCCTTCTCCCGACGGGCGTCAGCGATCTTCTCGTCGAACTCGCGCAGGTCCGGCGGAGCGGTCATCCGGCGGATCCGCATCCGGGCACCGGCCTCGTCGATCAGGTCGATCGCCTTGTCCGGCAGGAACCGGTCGTTGATGTAGCGGTCGGCCAGTGTTGCCGCGGCCACCAGCGCACCGTCGGTGATGGACACCCGGTGGTGCGCCTCATAGCGATCGCGCAGACCCTTGAGGATCTCGATGGTGTGCTCGACGGTCGGCTCGCCGACCTGCACCGGCTGGAAGCGGCGCTCCAGGGCGGCGTCCTTCTCGATGTACTTGCGGTACTCGTCGAGGGTGGTGGCGCCGATCGTCTGAAGTTCCCCACGGGCCAGCTTCGGCTTGAGGATCGACGCGGCGTCGATGGCGCCCTCGGCGGCTCCGGCACCGACGAGCGTGTGCAGCTCGTCGATGAACAGGATGATGTCGCCGCGGGTGTTGATCTCCTTGAGCACCTTCTTCAGGCGCTCCTCGAAATCACCGCGGTAGCGGCTGCCGGCGACAAGAGACCCCAGGTCCAGGGTGTAGAGCTGCTTGTCCTTGAGCGTCTCGGGGACCTCGCCGTGCACGATGGCCTGGGCCAGGCCCTCCACCACGGCGGTCTTACCGACGCCGGGCTCACCGATGAGCACCGGGTTGTTCTTGGTGCGCCGGCTCAGCACCTGCATGACCCGCTCGATTTCCTTCTCACGGCCGATGACCGGATCGAGCTTGCCTTCCATGGCGGCGGCGGTCAGGTTGCGGCCGAACTGGTCGAGGACCAGCGAGGTCGACGGGTTGCCGGATTCGCCTCCGCGGCCTCCGGTGCCCGCCTCGGCGGCCTCCTTGCCCTGGTAGCCGCTCAGCAGCTGGATGACCTGCTGACGGACCCTGGTCAGTTCGGCGCCGAGCTTGACCAGCACCTGGGCGGCCACGCCCTCGCCCTCGCGGATCAGGCCGAGCAGAATGTGCTCGGTGCCGATGTAGTTGTGGCCGAGCTGCAGCGCTTCGCGCAGCGACAGTTCCAGCACCTTCTTGGCCCGAGGCGTGAACGGGATATGGCCCGAAGGAGCCTGCTGGCCCTGGCCGATGATCTCCTCGACCTGGCTGCGCACCCCTTCCAGGGAGATACCCAGCGACTCCAGAGACTTGGCCGCTACGCCTTCACCTTCGTGGATGAGGCCCAGCAGGATGTGCTCGGTGCCGATGTAGTTGTGGTTGAGCATCCTGGCCTCTTCTTGGGCCAGGACGACGACCCGACGGGCACGGTCGGTGAATCTTTCGAACATCCGTGGTTACCTGCTCTTCCTCACGTGGGTCGGCAACGTGCGCTGAACTACTCGCCGCTCCTTGCGTCCACTGTAGTGGGCACGCGACACGGGTGCTTTTCTCGGTGCCGCGGTTGAAGACATAACGCGCGGCGAAGCCAGAACGTTTCCCGAAAAGGGATGCACAGAGTTCGCCGTCAGCGAAGTGGATTACCCGGCCGACCGTGGCGCAATCGAAACTCGTCGCGGCGATCAGGTCGCCGCGTGGAATGCGTCGATGACCTCTGCCGGGATACGGCCGCGGGTCGAGACATTGTGACCGTTGCGGCGGGCCCAATCGCGGATGGCCGCGCTCTGCTCGCGGTCGATGGCCGCGCGGCCCCGCCCGGTACCCGCCGAGCGGCCGCGGCGCCGACCGCCGACCCGTCGTCCAGCCTCGACCCACTGCTTGAGGTCACCGCGCAGTTTGGCGGCGTTCTTGGAAGAAAGATCGATCTCGTAACTCACACCGTCCAACGCGAATTCCACGGTTTCGTCCGCGGCAGCTTCACCGTCGAAATCGTCAACCAGCGTAACGGTAACTTTCTTCGCCATTCAGCTCACACTGACCCTTCTGTGGCCATACATAGATTTGTCCCGAGACCCTGCGGCAATGCTTACATATGTGCCGAACTCATTCAACAACCGCACCGTTAATGGGCTCAGATTGAGTGTCTGCGCACAATCGGGAACAAAACTGTCTCCCTAATCGTCAGCCCCGTCAAAGCCATCAGCAGACGGTCAATACCCATTCCGGTGCCGGTGGTCGGCGGCATCGCGTACTCCAGAGCGGCCAGGAAATCCTCGTCGAGGCGCATTGCCTCGTCGTCACCGGCGGCCGCCGCCCTGGCCTGCGCGGCAAAACGTTCGCGCTGGACCACGGGATCGATCAGTTCGGAGTATCCGGTCGCCAGTTCGAACTTGCGCACATAGAGATCCCACTTCTCGGTGACGCCCGGAATGCTGCGGTGGGCGCGGGTCAGTGGGCTGGTCTCGACCGGGAAATCACGCACGAAGGTCGGTTCCCACAAGTTCTCACCGACGGTGTGTTCCCACAGTTCCTCGACCAATTTCCCGTGGCCGTAACCGCGATCCGAGGGAATCTCGACCCCGAGCCGGTCGGCAATTGACAACAGGTGTCGCAGTTCGGTGTCCGGGGTGATCTCTTCCCCCAAAGCGGCCGACAGTGACGGGTACATTTCCAGCGTCTGCCATTCGCCATCAAGATCATAGATAGTGCCATCGGCGAGTGGCACCTGGCGAGTTCCCAACGCCTCGTCGGCGACTTCCTGAATTAGTTCACGAGTGACGATCGCGGAATCGTCGTATGTCCCGTAAGCCTGATAAGTCTCCAACATCGCGAATTCCGGCGAATGCGTGGAATCGGCGCCTTCGTTCCGAAAGTTCCGATTCAGCTCGAAGACCTTCTCGAAACCACCGACAAGACATCTTTTCAGGAACAGCTCCGGGGCGATCCGCAGGTAGAGGTCGGCGTCGAGGGCATTCGAGTGCGTGACGAACGGCCGCGCGGCCGCGCCGCCGGGCAGCGTCTGCAGCATCGGCGTCTCGACCTCGAGGAAGCCCCGGCGCTCCAACGCCGAGCGAACCGCGCGGACCACCGCAATGCGCTGTCTGGCGATGCTGCGCGCCTCGGGGCGCACGATCAGGTCGACATAGCGCTGCCGCACCCGCGATTCCTCGCTCATCTCCTTATGCGCAACCGGCAACGGCCGCAGCGCCTTGGAGACGATCTGCCAGGAATCGGCGAGCACGGACAGCTCGCCGCGGCGCGAGCTGATGACCTGGCCGTGGGCGAAGACGATGTCACCGAGGTCGACGTCGGCCTTCCAGGCGTCCAGCGACTCCTGGCCCACCTCGGCCAGGCTGATCATGAGCTGCAGCTGGGTGCCGTCACCGTCTTGCAGCGTGGCGAAGCACAGCTTGCCCGAGTTGCGGGCGAAGACGACCCTGGCGGCCACCCCGACCAGGTCCCCGGTCTGGGTGTCGGCGGCCAGTTCCGGATAGGCGGCCCGCAGCTCGCTCAGGCTGTGGGTGCGCGCCACCTGCACCGGGTAGGGGTCACGGCCCTCGGCGAGCAGGCGCTCACGCTTGGCCTGACGGATCCGATACTGCTCGGGGATGTCGTCTTCATCAGAACTCACGACATGCCAGCTTAATCAGCGTCGACCACGCTGGTTGTCGCGGTTGCGCTCGAACACCAGCCGCAGCCCCTCCAGGGTCAGGTGCTGGTCGTAGTGACCGACGGTGCGCAGGTCCGGCAGCACCAGCGGCGCCGAGTTTCCGGTGGCCACCACGGCCACATCGGAGCCGCCGAAACCGGAGACATCGGCCCTGATGCGGTCGACCAGTCCATCCACCAACGCCGCGAAACCGAACACCGCCCCGGACTGCATGCATTCCACGGTGTTCTTGCCGATCACCGAGCGCGGTCGGGTGAGCTCGACCCGGCGCAACGCCGCGGACCGCGCGGCGGCGGCATCGGAGGACACCTGCACGCCGGGGGCGATGGCACCGCCGAGGAACTCCCCCTTGGCCGAGACCACGTCGACGCAGATCGAGGAGCCGAAGTCGACGACGATGGCCGGTGAGTTGTACTTGCTGTAGGCCGCCAGGCAATTGACGATCCGGTCGGCGCCGACCTCCTTGGGATTGTCGACCAGCAGCGGGATCCCGGTGCGCACACCGGGTTCGATGAGCACCTGGGGAATCGATGGCCAGTACTGGTCGAGCATCAGCCGGATCTCGTGGAGCACCGAGGGCACCGTCGACAGGGCGGTGGCCCCGGTGAGGCGCTCGGAGTCATCACCGATCAAACCGTCGATGGTCAACGCCAACTCGTCGGCGGTGACTTCGGATTCAGTGCGAATACGCCAGTGCTGCACCACTTTTCCGTGCGTCCCCGGACCGGCTATGAGGCCGACCACGGTGTGGGTGTTGCGGACGTCGATGGCGAGCAGCACGGCTAGCGGGGTGACATCAGGCCGGCGGCGTCGGCCGGCACATGGGCGGGATCGGAACCGAGATCGATCTGTTTGTTCTCGGCATCGACGAAGACGATCCGGGGCTGATACGTGCGCGCCAGGGAATCCTCGATGGCGGCGTAGGCGATCAAGATGACGAGATCACCGGGATGGATCAGATGTGCTGCTGCACCGTTGATCCCGATCACACCGGTTCCGCGCTGCCCGGTGATGGCGTAGGTGACCAGCCGGTTGCCGTTGTCGATGTCCACGATGGTCACCTGCTCACCTTCGAGGATATCGGCGGCGTCCATCAGATCGGCGTCGATGGTGACCGAACCGACGTAGTGCAGGTCGGCCTGGGTCACCGTGGCACGGTGGACCTTCGATTTGAGCATCGTGCGTAACATCAGTTCCTCCAAGGCAATTCGTGCTCGTCAAAAGGGACGTCCGGACCGGGACCGGACGGCACCCCGAGATCGATCGCGATGTTGTCCAGCAGCCGGGTGCGGCCCAGCCGGACGGCCAGCAGCATGCGCGCCCGCCCGGTCTGCGGCGCGGGCCCCAACCAGGTGTCGCGGACCTCCAGGTAGTCGACGCTGATGGCGGGGACCTCCTCCAGGACCGCCCGCGCGGCGTCCAGCGCGGCGTCGGCACCCTCGCCGGCGGCGTACGCCCCGGCCAACAATGCCGACGGAATGGCCAGTGCCTGTTCGCGTTCGAGTTCGTCGAGGTAGCGGTTGCGTGAGGACATCGCCAGCCCGTCGGATTCCCGCACGGTGGGCACGGCGACGATCCGGGTGTCCAGGTTCAGGTCGTCGGCCATCTGTCGCACCAGCACCAGCTGCTGATAGTCCTTCTCGCCGAAGAAGGCCTGGTCGGGTCGCACAATCTGGAGCAGCTTCATGACGACGGTCAGCATGCCCGCGAAATGCGTAGGCCGGACCGACCCCTCCAGCTGCGATCCCAGCTCACCGGGGTGTACCGAGGTACGCGGACCTGCCGGGTACATATCGGCCGCGGTGGGGGTGAACGCGATCTGCACGCCTTCGGCGCGCAGCGCCAGCAGGTCCTCGTCGAGGGTGCGCGGATAGGCGTCGAGATCCTCACCGGCGCCGAACTGGGTGGGGTTGACGAAGATCGACACCACCACCACCGAGCCCGGTACCTGCTGTGCGCGGCGAATCAGGGTGAGATGGCCGTCGTGCAGGGCACCCATCGTCGGCACCAGCATGACGCGCCTGCCGGTGCTGCGCAGGGCCCTGGTCACCTCGGCGATCTCGCCGGGCCGTCGATAGATGTTGAGTTCTCCGGCCGTGAACGCCGGCGGTCGGCGATCGATCACGATGTCTCCTTCGCAGCGCCGTTGTCGAGTAGTACGTCGAACACGTCCGCAGGCGCGTGGGCACGCTGGGCCGTCCGCAGTGAATTGGCCCGATAGGCCTGGGCCAGCGCCGGATCGGTCTCGGCGAGCGCACCGAGATGACGTGCCACCGCGGCGGCGTCGCCGCGGGCGACCGGACCGGTCAGGGCGGCCTGGCCGCGCTGCAACGCGTTCTCCAGTGAGGCGCGCGCCAACGGGGCGACGATCCGCTCGGCCAGCCCGCCCGGGGCGTCGCCGATGAGCTCCTGGCCGAGCAGCTCCTGTCCGCGCAATGCGTCACGCAACGCCTCGATCGCGTCGAGCACCACGGTGATCAGGTGGTTTCCGGCGTGAGCCAGCGCGGCGTGATAGAGGGTGCGGGCGTCCTCGCGGACCCGGAACGGCTCGCCGCCGATCTCAAGGACGAGCGACTGGCCGATGGCGTAGCCGATCTCATCGGCCGCGGTCACCCCGAAACAGGCGTCGGACAACCGGTCGATGTCCTCGTCGGAACCGGTGAAGGTCATGGCCGGATGGATGGCCAGCGGTAGGCATCCCAGTTCGGTCAGCGGCGTCAGGATGCCGATCCCGTTGGCGCCGGAGGTGTGTACCACGATGGTTCCCGGTCGCACCGCGCCCGTGCCGGCAAGACCGCTGATCAGCGCCGCCAGCTCTGCATCCGGCACGGCCAGCAGCAGCAGTTCGGCGCGGGCAGCGACCTCGTGCACCGGCACGATGGCGGTGTCCGGTAGGCGGCGAGCTGCGCGTTCGCGCGACGGCACCGAGATGGCGCTGCAGGCGACGACGACATGTTCGGCGCGTTCGAGCGCGACCCCGAGCGCGGTGCCGACCCGGCCTGCCGAGATGATGCCGACGCTGAGCCGGGCCGGACGCAGTCCGTCGACCATGACAGACGACCTCGCAGATTCGCTGGTACTGAAACGTTGCAGTCCTGCCGTCGCAGGTACCGCACGGGCTGCGGTGAGCCTAGCTCACTCCTCGCGACGCCTGCGTCGGCCGCCTCCGCCGGGGCTGGCCTGCAACCGGGACAACAATTCGGAGACCGGTTGGCCACCGCTGTGCTGACCGCCGGGCTCGGGCTCGGGCGCCGCAGGCGCGTCGTCGGGTCCGCGATGCCGCGGCGCGGGAGCCGGGGGCATCGGGTCCACCGGCGGGTCCACCGGCGGAGCCTGATCGGCCTCCGGCGGCACCGCGTGCCGGGACCGCCGAGACGTCTCGGCCATATCGGGATTGGCATGACGGCCTCGGCGCACTTCCCGCTCGGCGACGGCATCGGGCATCGGGGTGGGTGCCGGTGCCGGCGGCGGGGTTGGCGGTGGCGGGACGGGCGGGCTCCAGTTGCTACCGGGGGCACCGGCCGGAATCCACTGGCCGTCGGCCGGGGCCGGGTTCCACTGTGCCACCAGCGGTTCGGCGGGTTCGACCGGTTCCACGCGCGGAGGCACCACGGTGGGCGCGGGGGTCGGGGTCGTGGTGCGCCGCTGCCACGGCGGCGCGGACTGCTCGCCCTGCGGGTTCTCCGATGCCCGCCGATGCGCACCCCCGACGGGCTCGGCCGGCGGTGCCCATCCGAACTCGGGTGGCTGCGGTTCGGCAGGCACGTCGATGATCGGGCTCTCCTCGGTGCGCGGTTCAGCCTCACTGCGCACGGGGGCGTCGATCCGGCTGGCGATGACCCGGCCCGCCGGACGTTCGGTCTCAAGGGCCGGTCGCTCGTCGAGATCGGCGTCGAAGAGGATCTCCAGGTTGGCCCGCAACGCCGCGAGTTCGGCACGCAACGCGGCAACCTCGTCGGAGGACTGGGCGCGCAGCTCAGCGGACAGCTCGCGACGCAACTGGGTCTCGACGGCCAGTTCGTACTCACGGCGGGCCGAGATCTCGCGGTCCAGCTGCAGGTCGTACACGTACTTCAGGTCGCGCACCTTGGCCTGATCGAGATCGCTCTGCCTGCGATAGATGAAGGAGGCGAACGCCGCGGCCACCGCCGCCCACAGGGCCAGCACCACAGCCAGTTTCAGCAACTCGACACGATTGGTGAACACCAGCACGGTGCTCGAGACGATGGCCAGAACCAGCAGGACGGTCAGCAGCACCCACCCCGGCCTGCGGTTGACGCGCCGAACGCGCATGCCGCGGGAGGGGTCGGTCATGGGCTCCGACTGTACCGGTCGCAGGTCGCATAGCGTGTCGACCGGTGCGGCGATTCGCCCTAGTCGGCCGCACCTGGAAGCGGATCGGCGGTGTCGTTCTGGTCGTCCGGGGATTTGCAGCAGTGCTGCAGCCACAATCCCGCGGCGACCAACACGAGCGCGCACACCGCGGCAACCACCGCACCGCCGGTGTCCTCGCCGGCGACCCGGACGGTGTCCCGGCGCGGCAGCAGGTATCCGAGAACGCCGGTCCACCAGCCCAACACCAGCGCCCCCACCCAAGCGGATGCCTTCGCGACGAGCACCGATCGGGCCACCGCGAGCGGATGCAACCGTCCCGCTCCCACGCCGACCTTGCCGTCGGCGATCCGACGGCGCACGAACTGCCCCCAGACCGCGATCGCGACGGCAACGGCCAGCAGCGAGATCCCACTCCACGCCGTGATCGGCGGGAACCACCGGTACAGGCTGATGACGAGCAGATAGCCGATAACCGCCGTCACGGCGGTGGCCGCAGCCAGATCGCGGACGCGGGTCGGTCCCATCAGCGCGCCAGGCTCAGATCGGTGCGGCGCACACCGGCGCGCTCCTCGGCGGCCAGCTCCGCCAGCAGGTCGGCGACCGGCCGTCCCGACAGTTCGGCATCCGGATCGGCCGCCAGCCACGGGATCAAGACGAAGGCCCGTTCGTGGGCGTGCGGATGCGGCAGCGTCAGATCGCGTTCGCTGCACAGCAATTCGACGCCGTTGTCATCGCGGCAACAGATGACGTCGACATCGAGGGTGCGTGGACCCCAGTGCACCTCGCGGACGCGGCGAGCCGCGGCTTCCAGGGTCTGCCCACGCCGCAACCAGCCGTAACCGTCGAGTGCGGGGTCGTCGGCGATCAGCACGGCGTTGAGGAAGGCGTCCTGTTCGACCCCGCCCCAGGCGTCGGTCTCGTAAACCGGCGAGACCGCAGCGACGCGCGCCCCCAGGTCGTCGACGACCGATTGTAGATGGGCCAGCCGGTCACCCAGGTTGGAGCCGATCGACAGCACCGTCCTCACCGGGCACCGCGCCGGGACCGCCGCGCCACCACGGCGACATCGTCGAAGGCCAGCGGAATGGGCGCCGACGGTTTGTGCACGACGACCTCGACCGCATGGATCCGTTCGTCGGTCATGACGTCCTCGGCGATCTCGGCCGACACCGTCTCGATCAGGTTGCGCGGCGGCCCACCGACGATGTCGGCGGCCCGCTGGGCCAACCCGCCGTAGTCGACGGTGTCGGCCAGGTCGTCACTGGCCGCGGCCGCGGCCAGGTCCACCCAGACGGTGATGTCGATGATGAAATCCTGGCCGTCGCGGCGCTCGTGTTCGAACACGCCGTGGTGGCCGCGCACCGTCAAACCCCGCAGTTCGATGCGGTCAGCCATGCTCCTCCTCCTGTGCGCCCGACCAGGCCGCGAGAACCTTGAGCGCGTCGACCGAGGCCTGCACATCGTGAACCCGCACACCCCAGGCACCGTGCTGGGCGGCCAGTACCGACACCACGGCGGTGGCGGTCTCGCGTCCGGCCGGTGGTCGGGCCGTCCCGTCCGGTGCGGCCAGCAGCGCGCCGAGAAAACGCTTGCGCGAGGCGCCCACCAGGACCGGTATCCCGGTGCCGACGAACTCGGGCAGGGCATGCAGCAGTTGCCAATTGTGTTGTGCGGTCTTGGCGAATCCGAGGCCCGGATCGATGATGAGGTTTGCCGGGTCCACCCCCGCCGCCACGGCGGCATCCACGCTGCGCACCAGTTCCGCACGCACCTCGACGACGACGTCGGTATAGGCGGGAACATGGTGCGGGTCGTCGGCCCGCACCGACCGCCAGTGCATCAGCATCCAGGGCACCCCGGCCTCGGCCAGCAGGGCGGCCATGTTCGGATCGGCCCGCCCACCGGAGACGTCATTGACGATCGCGGCGCCGTGTTCGAGCGCGGCGCGTGCCACCGCCTCGTGCATGGTGTCGATGCTGACGGTGACGCCGGCGGCGGCGAGTTCACGCACGACCGGCACGACACGGGCGGTTTCCACGGCGGGGTCCACGCGGACCGCCCCCGGCCGGGTCGACTCACCGCCGACGTCGATGATGGCGGCGCCGGCGGCAACCATGGCGTGGGCGTGCTCGAGGGCGCGGTCTCGATCGAGGAACAGTCCGCCGTCGGAGAACGAATCATCGGTGACGTTGAGGACACCCATCACCCGCATGCGCGTGGAGCTCACCGGCGCAGGATCAGGTCCAGTGCCTCGGCCCGGGAGGCGTGGTCGGTCTTGAACTGACCGCGCACCGCTGATGTGGTCGTCACGGCACCGGGTTTGCGAATGCCACGCATCGCCATGCAGAGGTGCTCGGCCTCCATCACCACGATGACCCCGCGCGGATCGAGCTTGCGCATCAGCGCGTCGGCGACCTGCGCGGTCAGTCGTTCCTGCACCTGCGGACGCTTGGCATACAGGTCGACAAGTCGGGCGATCTTGGAGAGCCCGGTGACGCGACCGTCCCGGCCGGGGATGTAGCCGACATGGGCGACCCCGTGGAAAGACACCAGGTGGTGCTCGCAGGTCGAGTACATCGGGATCTGCTTGACCAGCACCAACTCGTCGTGCTGCTCGTCGAAGGTGGTGTTGAGCACCGCGTCGGGATCGGTGTAGAGCCCCGCGAAGATCTCCTTGTACGCCCTGGCCACCCGCGCGGGGGTGTCGACGAGGCCGTGCCGGTCGGGATCCTCGCCGACAGCCAGCAGCAGTTCCCGCACCGCGGCTTCCGCGCGCGGCTGATCGAACTCCGCCTGGACGAATCCGCTCGTGCTCTCGCCGTTCTTGCCCGACGTCGTCATCGACGCTCCGTTTCTGGTCAGCCTCGTGGAGGTGGCGGATTCTGCGGCGGGGGGCCGTAGTGGCCCGGCGGCGAACCGTGTCGAGGGCCACCGTACTGCCCATGCTGGGGATCGGGTTGCCCCGGCGTCGGCGGACCGTACTGCTGCTGTGGCGGGGGGCCGTACTGCTGCTGTGGCGGCGGACCGTACTGCTGCGGCGGCGGCCCGTACGGCGGCGGCGCGGTTCCCTCGCGCGGCGGCCAGCCCGGTGCGTGCCAGCCCGCGGGGGCGCCGTAGTCGGGTTGGGCGTGGCCGCCGGGAGCGCCGTGCGCACCGTTGGAGTCATTGGATCCGTTGGCGCCTGATCCGTTGGCACCCGATCCGTTGGCACCATTGTTGCCGCCGTCGGCGGGCCTGTTGGCTTCCGCCGCCCGGCTGGCCTCAAGGATCGCGGCCTTGTAGGCGGGCTCCTTCACCGGCGGCGGCCACGGCTCACCACGTTCGATCGCGATCTCACCCGGGGTCTTGATGGGCGGTTTGTCCGACGGTATCCGGCCACCGAAGTCATTGAAGATGGTGATCCGGGGACGCTTCTTGACCCCGTCGAAGATTGCTTTGAGCTCCTTGCGGTGCAGGGTCTCCTTCTCCAGCAGCTCGCCGGCCAGGATGTCGAGCACGTCGCGGTACTCGGTGAGGATCTCCCACGCCTCGGTGTGCGCGGCCTCGATCAGCTTGCGCACCTCGTCGTCGATGATCTGGGCGACCTCATGGCTGTAATCCGCTTGGGTACCCATGGAGCGTCCCAGGAACGGATCGCCGTGTTCGGTGCCGTAGCGGACCGCGCCGAGCTTGGCGCTCATGCCGTACTCGGTGACCATGGCGCGGGCGATCTTGGTGGCCTGCTCGATATCGGAGACCGCACCGGTGGTGGGCTCGCGGAACACGAGCTCCTCGGCGGCCCGGCCGCCCATCGCGAACACCAGCCGCGCGACCATCTCCGAGCGGGTCATCAGGCCCTTGTCGTCCTCGGGTACCGCGACAGCGTGCCCGCCGGTGCGGCCGCGGGCCAGGATGGTGACCTTGTAGATCGGCTCGATATCGGGCATTGCCCAGGCGGCCAGCGTGTGCCCGCCCTCGTGGTAGGCGGTGATCTTCTTTTCGTGCTCACTGATGATGCGGCTCTTGCGGCGCGGTCCGCCGACGACACGGTCGACGGCCTCTTCGAGCGCGGCCCCGGTGATGACGGTCCCGTTCTCGCGGGCGGTGAGCAGCGCCGCCTCGTTGATGACGTTGGCCAGATCGGCGCCGGACATGCCGACGGTCCGCTTGGCCAGCCCGTCCAGGTCCGCGTCGGGTGCGATCGGCTTGCCCGCCGAATGCACCTTGAGCACGGCGCGGCGGCCGGCCAGGTCCGGGTTAGAAACCGGGATCTGGCGGTCGAAGCGGCCGGGACGCAGCAGCGCGGGATCCAGGATGTCGGGGCGGTTGGTGGCGGCGATCAGGATGACGCCCTGGCGATCGCCGAAACCGTCCATCTCGACGAGCAGCTGGTTCAGCGTCTGCTCGCGTTCGTCGTGGCCACCACCGAGGCCGGCGCCGCGCTGACGACCGACGGCGTCGATCTCATCGACGAAGATGATGCAGGGGCTGTTCTGCTTGGCCTGCTCGAACAGGTCACGCACTCGTGAGGCGCCGACACCGACGAACATCTCGACGAAGTCCGAACCCGAGATGGTGAAGAAGGGCACCCCCGCCTCACCGGCGACGGCGCGCGCCAACAGGGTCTTGCCGGTGCCGGGAGGACCGAACAGCAGCACACCGCGCGGGATCTTCGCGCCGAGCGCCTGGTAGCGGCTCGGGTTCTGCAGGAAGTCCTTGATCTCGTAGAGCTCCTCGACGGCCTCGTCGGCGCCGGCCACATCGGCGAAGGTGGTCTTGGGCATGTCCTTGGAGAGCTGCTTGGCCTTGGACTTGCCGAAGCCGAAGCCCATCCGGCCGCCGGACTGCATCCGGGAGAACATCACGAACAGCCCGACCAGCAGCAGCAGCGGGAGCATGTAGATGAGCAGGGTGCCCAGCACACTGCCCTGGTTGACGACTGTGTTGATCTTGGCGTTCTTGGCACTGAGCTTGTCGAACAGCTGCACACCCACGCCAGTGGGGTACTTGGTGAGGATCTTGTCGCTGTTCTCGGTGTCACCGTTGCCGGACTTCAGATCGAGGCGCAGCTGTTGCTCGCGATCGTCGATCTGGGCGCTGTTGACGTTGCCCGCCTCGATCTGGGCCATCGCCACCGAGGTGTCCACCGGCTTGTAGCCGCGGGTGTCGTCACTGAAGTAGAAGAAGGACCAACCAAGCAGCAGCACCACGGCGATCGCCGTGAGCGTGCGAACGACATTCTTACGGTTCATACGTCAGTTCGGTTCATCGATATTCGCGGCCGCGCGGGTGCGCCGGCCGACCCGGTCCTTCCGATATACGCAGTTGGGAAACTAAAGGCTACCGCTTGAACAACGATCGGAAGTTCCCGGCCGGGATGCTCGTCACGGCCGGGAACGTGTGCTTGGGTGAGACGATGCTCACACCAACCCAGCGGTTAGTCGATACCAACGGCGTGACGCTGCGCGTGACGGAGGCAGGTGAGCGCGGCAACCCGGTGGTGGTGCTGGCTCACGGCTTTCCCGAGCTCGCGCATTCCTGGCGCCACCAGATCCCCGCGCTGGCGGCCGCCGGCTACCACGTTTTGGCTCCCGACCAGCGTGGATACGGTGGCTCGTCGCGTCCGGAGGCGATCGAGGACTACGACATCATCGAGCTGACCAACGATATCGCCGGACTGCTCGACGATGTGGGCGCCGAGCGCGCGGCGCTGATCGGTCACGACTGGGGCTCGCCGGTGGTGACGAACTTCCCGCTGTTCCATCCGGACCGGGTCCGTGCGGTCGCCGCGCTGAGCGTTCCACCGATCCCGCGGGCATCGGCCCCGCCCACCCAGATCTGGCGCGGGATCTTCGGCGACAATTTCTTCTACATCCTGTATTTCCAGGAACCCGGTGTCGCCGATACCGCGCTGGGCGCCGATCCGCGGGCCTCGCTGCAGCGGATGGTCGCACTGGAGGGCTTCGGCGGCCCGGTCGACGAGATGGCCGACCATCCGCTACCCCCGCTGCCCGAGTGGATGAGCGCCGAGGAGTTCGACGAGTATGCCCGGGCTTTCGAGGTGACCGGGTTCACCGGCCCGTTGAACTGGTACCGCAACTTCGACCGCAACTGGGAGCTCACAGACCCGGCTGCCGGCCGGGTGGTCACCACCACCATCACCGCACCCGTGCTGTTCCTGGCCGGCAGTGCCGACCCGGTGCTGAGCTTCACCCCGCGCGATCATGTCCGGGAGGTGGCCACCGGCGAGTACTACGAGGTTCTGCTCGAGGGTGCCGGCCACTGGCTGCAGCAGGAGCGCCCGACCGAGGTCAATGCCGTGCTGCTGGAGTTCCTCGGGGGGCTGGCGTGAGCGTGCCGCTGAACTTCGGGGTGTTCATCACCCCGTTCCATCCGCCCGGCCAGTCCCCCACCCTGGCTCTGCAGTACGACATGGACCGCGTCGAGGAGCTGGACCGGCTGGGGTATGACGAGGCCTGGTTCGGTGAACACCATTCCGGCGGTTACGAACTGATCTCCTGTCCCGAGGTGTTCATCGCGGCCGCCGCCGAGCGCACCCGCCACATCCGACTGGGCACCGGGGTGGTGTCACTGCCTTATCACCACCCGCTGATGGTGGCCGACCGCTGGGTGCTGCTGGACCATCTGACCCGTGGCCGGGTGATGTTCGGGACGGGCCCCGGCGCGCTGCCCTCGGATGCCTACATGATGGGCATCGATCCGGTCGACCAGCGCCGGATGATGCAGGAGTCCCTCGAGGCGATCCTGGCGTTGTTCCGCGCGGCGCCCGACGAACGCGTCGATCGCCAGACCGATTGGTTCACGCTGCGCGACGCGGCGCTCCAAGTTCGGCCATACACCTGGCCATATCCGGAAATATCGACCGCGGCAATGGTTTCCCCGTCCGGTCCGCGACTGGCCGGCCAGCTGGGAACCTCCCTGTTGTCGCTGTCGATGTCGGTACCCGGCGGCGCGGCAGCGGTCGAGACCACCTGGGATATCGTCACCGACCAGGCCCAGCGATCCGGCCGCGACGTCCCCGATCGCAAGGATTGGCGGGTGCTGGGCATCGTGCACGTCGCCGACACCAAGGAACAGGCCGTCGAGGACTGCACCTACGGGTTGCAGGACTTCGCGAACTATTTCGGCGCGGCCGGTTTCGTCCCGCTGTCCAACGCGACCGACGGCGGCGCCGGTGATGCCCGCGCATTCGTCGAAGACTATGCGGCCAAGGGAAATTGCTGCATAGGCACCACCGACGAGGCCATTGCCTACATCCAGGACCTGCTGGATCGCTCGGGCGGATTCGGCACCTTCCTGATGCTGGGACACGACTGGGCCTCGCCGGCGGCGACATACCACTCCTACGAGCTGTTCGCCAGGGAGGTGATCCCGCATTTCAAGGGTCAGCTGACCGCTCCGCACGCCTCCCACGAGTGGGCGAAGGGTATGCGAAATCAGTTGCTCGGCCGCGCGGGACAGGCGATTGTCAACGCGATCACCGACGCCGCCGACGACTCCGCGTCCAAGGTGACGAGCTGATGCGCGCCGCCGTCCTGCGCGATGGTGCGATGGTGGTCCGCGACGATGTCCCCGAACCCGTCCCCGGCCCAGGTCAGGTGCTGGTGGCCGTCAAGGCCTGCGGGATCTGCGGGTCGGACCTGCATTTCGCCTCGCATGGCGAGGAGATGTTGGCGGCCGGCGCGGAGATGGAGGGCATGCCCGACACGCTGGCAGACATCGATCTTGCGACCGATGTCTACATGGGCCACGAGTTCAGCGCCGAGGTACTGGACGCGGGCCCAGGTACCGACGCACCCGCCGCCGGCACGATCGTCACCTCGGTCCCGGTGTTGGTGTCAACGTCCGGTCTGGAAATGATCGTCTACAGCAACTCCACCGTCGGCGGTTACGCCGAGCGGATGCTCCTGTCGGCCCCGCTGCTGCTGCCGGTGCCCAATGGCCTGGACCCGCGGCACGCCGCGCTGACCGAGCCGATGGCCGTCGGTCTGCACGCGGTGAACACCTCGCGGGTCCAGCGCGGGGAGACCGCGCTCGTGATCGGGTGCGGTCCGATCGGGATCGCGATCATCGCCGCGCTGCGCTACCGTGGCGTGGAAACCATTGTGGCGTCCGACTTCTCACCCACCCGCCGTGAGTTGGCCGCGCGGATGGGTGCGCACGTGACAGTCGATCCGAGCCAGGGATCACCGTTTCACCGGAGCACGCCGGCAGTGGTGTTCGAAGCGGTGGGGGCGCCGGGCATCCTCGACGACGTCATGCGCAAGGCACCAGCAGGTACCCGGGTGGTGATCGCCGGGGTCTGCATGCAACCCGACACGGTGCACCCGTTCTTCGCCAGCGCCAAGCAGCTCAGCCTGCATTTCGTTTTCGGCTACGACCCGGCCGAGTTCGCCGAGTCGCTGCGGGCCATCGCCGAGGGGGATATCGACGTGGCCCCGATGATCACCGGCGAGGTCGGACTCGACGGTGTGGCAGGGGCCTTCGCAGATCTGTCCGATCCCGAGCGGCATTGCAAGATCCTCGTCACGCCGTGAACGGTTATGGTGCGAACATGACCTTCGCGCAACGATTGCCGGTCCGTGTCAGCCTTGCAGCCATCGCCGGCGCCCTCGCCATCGGGATGACCGCCTGCGATTCGAACTCCGGTCCGGTCGCGACGGGTCAGCCCGCCGCGGCGACGGGTCGACAGGTCACCGTCGTGGGCTCCGGCGAGGTGCAGGGCACCCCGGACACGTTGACGGTGTCGGCGGCGATGGAGGCGATCGCGCCCGACGTCTCCGGCGCACTGAACCAGACCAGTCAGCGCCAGCGAGCCGTGATCGACGCGTTGACCGGGGCCGGCATCGAGGAACGCGATATCAGCACCAGCCAGGTGTCGCTGCAGCCGCAGTACAACAACGACGGCACTCGTATCGACTCATACCGCGCCAGCAACGGGGTGGACGTGAAGATCCGCGACGCCGACCGGGCCTCCGACATCCTGGCTCTGATAGTCGACGCCGGTGGCGACGCGACACGGATCAACTCCGTGAGCTATTCGATTGCCGACGACTCCCAGCTGGTGCGTGACGCGCGTGCCCGCGCCTTCGAGGACGCCAAGGCCCGCGCCCAGCAGTACGCCGAACTGTCGGGCCTGAACCTGGGTGACGTGGTGTCGATCTCGGAGGCCTCCGGGTCGACTCCCCCGCCACCGATGCCGATGCCGCGCGGCGCAATGGCCGAGGCTGTCCCGCTGTCACCAGGACAGCAGACCGTCGGGTTCACCGTCACGGCGGTGTGGGAACTGAGCTGACTCCAGCCGTCTGACGGCAGAGGTGGGGCCAACCCAATCCGTGGCGGTGCCTGGTTCGCTGTGTAGTTGTCAAGGTGCGCTTCAGCTTTGGGGCCTTTGGGTTATGCGGCGGTGGGTAGATCGGTCATGGTGCGTCGGTTGTGGGAGCGCAGGTGTGCCGGCTCGGGTGCTTCTGGTGTGTGGGGTGGGATGAACCAGGGGTGG
>NZ_AOHQ01000118.1:0-94923 GCF_000416385.1 Mycobacterium sp. VKM Ac-1816D | reverse complement strand
ATCAAGACATTTCACTGCGGGCCCGGCGGCTGGACCGACCAGCAGCATCTCGATGGCACCCTCACCCTCACCGCCCCCAACGGCAGCATCTACACGACCACACCCGACGGCGCGCTGCTCTTCCCTCGGCTAGCGGTGCCCACGGCAGAACTGGGTCCGATCACCGCGCCACCACCGGTGCCGGGCCGAGAACGGGCCGCCCCCACACGATCCCGCACCCGCGCACAAAACCGGCCCTACCGAATAGCCCACGAACGCGCACACAACCGCACCCACATCGACACCCACCCACCACCGTATTGAGCGGGACGGCACGATTCAGAAGATGAACCCCGCATACGGCGCCTGCGGCACCGCGAACAACTCGTCGGCTGCGGCCAGCGCCACCGGGTCGTGCACTCCCACCAGACCCGCCGATGCGAGGTCACGCCACGACGTGCCGCCGAGCAATGCGGCCCCGAGGCCGGCAACGTCGGCGACGAGTTGCGCCGGCGCGGATGTGGTCTGAACACCGTCCGCAGAGATCGCATACGTCGCACAGTTCTCGGTCAGCAGCGGATCCTCGACACGCAATGTCACGGGCCGGGTTCCGGCATAGGTGCGTCGACTCAGCGCCTGCGCCACATCGACCACCCGCAACCAGGTTTCGTCATGCACGCCGGTGATCCGAGCGGCACGTCGGTCACGCAGCAGCCATGGCAACGGACTGTCCACGGGGGCTTGGGTGAAGACCAGCCGGTCGACGAGATCGAGATCCAGCAGGAAGCGCACCAGGCCCACATAGGCCTGCTCGGTCGGGGCGAACAGATCGTCGACGACGACGGTCCGCTGATCGCTGGTGAACCAGGTGTCGGTGCCCACCGGGTGGTAGCGGACGAACCCGGTCTCCTCGCCGGCCGGGCCGTGCACGGCGACGAAACGTGCGCCGGCAGTACCCTCGGCGCGCAGCTGCTGATTGAGCCACCAGTGCGGGTCGCGGTCGATCGACCCCGGGCGCACGCCGCGATGGGCGGCATAGATCCGGGGCAGGATGTCCCACTCCCTGCCCGGCTCGACCAGTCGCACCGGTCCGCCCACCGTGACCCCGGGACGCAGTGCGGCCCGGGCGGTGCGCACCTCGATGGTGGCCGTCGTGGTCGCCACCGAGTAGCCGAAGCGTTCGTAGATCGTCGCCTCCGATGCCCGCAACGAGGCCAACACCTCACCGCGGTCGGCGATATCGCGCAACTGATGCCGCAATAGCGCCGTCGCGATACCGCGGCGGGTGTACGACGGCAGCACGCCGACATGCGTGACCGCGGCATGACCCACCCGCGCACCACCGGGCAGGGTCAGCGTGCTGGTGGTGGAATCGGCGGTGGCGGCCAGCCTGCCCTCGACGAAGACACCGAGCGTGCGGCCCGGCTCCAACAGCTTTCCGATCAGAACACGTTGTTGCTCGTTGAGCGGCGGGAACCCGATCATCGCGGTGCGGAAGATGTTGCCCGCCTCGATCAACTCGTCCTCGGCGGTCAACACCCGGATGTCATGGCTCACCCGTCGATCATCCCAGGTCCGGTCTGCTCGCCGGCTGTCTAGGCGGAGCCCTCCGCGATGCGGCGGACCGCATCGATGAACACATCGATCTCGTCGAAGGTGTTGTAGAACGCGAACGACGGCCGCACGGTGGCCTCCAGACCCAGTCGACGCAGGATGGGTTGCGCACAGTGGTGCCCGGCCCGCACCGCGATGCCCTCGGCATTGAGCGCCTTGCCGACCTCCAGGGGCTCGTGACCGGCCAGCACGAACGACAGCACGCTGGCCTTCTCCTCGGCGGTACCGACCAACCGCACCCCGGCGATATCGGCCAGTCGCGGTGTCGCGTAGTCGAGCAGTGCGTGCTCATAGGCCGCGATCCGCTCGATACCGACCCGTTCCACGTAGCGCAACGCCTCGCCCAGTCCGACGGCGTCGGCGATGTTTCCGGTGCCCGCCTCGAACTTGTTCGGAATGTCTTGGAAGATGGCACGTTCCAAGGTGACATCGGCGATCATGTTGCCGCCGCCCTGCCAGGGCGGGGTCTCCGCGAGCGCCTCCTCGGTGCCGTACAGCACCCCGATCCCGGTGGGCCCGAAGATCTTGTGCCCGGAGAACACCACGAAGTCCGCCCCGAGCGCCTGCACGTCGATGGGGATGTGCGGGACCGATTGGGCGGCATCGATCAGCACCCTGGCACCGTAACGGTGCCCGAGTTCGACGATCGTCTGCACCGGTGTCACGGTGCCCAACGCGTTGGAGACCTGGGTGGCTGCAACCAGTTTGGTCTTCGGCCCGAGCAGCCGCTCGAACTCATCCAGCAGCAGATTGCCCGCATCATCGACCGGGGCCACCTTCAGCACCGCGCCGGTCCGTTGCGCAAGTAGTTGCCAGGGAACGATATTGGCGTGATGCTCCAGATGCGTGATGACGATCTCGTCACCGGCGCCCAGGTGCTTGCCGCCCCACGACTGGGCCACCAGGTTGATGGCCTCGGTGGTGCCGCGCACGAAGATGATCTGTTCGCTCTTACCGGCGTTGAGGAAACGCCGCACCGTGTCGCGGGCGTCCTCGTAGGCGTCGGTGGCCCGTGCCGCCAACTCGTGCGCCGCCCGGTGGATGTTCGAGTTCTCGTGCGTGTAGAAGTACGCCAGCCGGTCGATGACCGCCTGTGGCTTCTGTGTGGTCGCCGCGTTGTCGAACCAGATCAGCGGTTTGCCGTTGACGGTCTCCCGCAGGATCGGGAAGTCGGCCCGGATCGCGGTGACATCGAAGATCTCGTGATCGTCGCGGATCGCCGGAACAGGCTCGCCGGCAACAATATCGGAGTCGGGACGCTGCAGGAAATAGTAGCCGTCGGCGTCCTGGGACGCCGGCGCCGCACCCGTCCACCCCAGATGCGGGACGTCCGGGACGGTGCCCGGCCAGGAGGGTGCTGAACCGCGCTGGGGCGAGCGAAGCGACGGGGAAGGGTTCGGCGCGACCGGTGCGGATGGGGGAGCCGCGAGCACACCCGGTGCCGTCGGGACCAGCCCGGACGGCACCGCGAACGCGTCGAACCCACCGAACGGCACGACGGGGCTCGCCACGTTGCCGCGCGGCGCCACCGGCGCCACACCGGGCGGGCTCGCCTCCGGCCCAGGCGACGTCGGTGCGGGCACGACGCCCTGCGGCACCGAAACCAACTCCGCAGGCGTGCCCGGATGCGCCGCTCCGAGGGCGGTGGCGCCGGCCGAGGTCGCGGTGGTGACATCCGGGGCCACTCCACGCGGGGACGCTGCCGTCACCGACGGCGGGCTGTCCGGACCGGGCCGCAGGCTGGTGGCGAACAACTGGCTTGCCAGCGCCGACAGCTCGGCCTCGCTTATCGGGAGGTCACTTGTACTCATGGAAGTGGTCCACTCCGACGTCCTCCAGGACCGCCAGCGCATCGTCGGTGAGCACCGCCAGCGACGAGTACAGCGTGACCAGGTACGACGCGATCGCCGAGCGGTTGATACCGGTGAAGCGCACCGACAACCCCGGGGCCTGCTCGCCGACCAGGCCCGGCTGGAACAAGCCCACCACGCCCTGGCGCTCCTCACCGGTGCGGACCAGGATGAACTTCGTCTTCCCGTCGGTCACCGGCACCTTGTCGCTCGGCACGATCGGGATGCCGCGCCACGTGATGAACTGCGCGCCGAACAGGCTGACCACTGGCGGCGGAACCCCGCGCCGGGTGGCCTCGCGGCCGAACGCGGCGACTCCCAGCGGGTTGGTCAGGAAGAAGGCGGGCGTCTTCCACACCTTCGTGATCAGCGAGTCCAGGTCATCAGGGGTGGGGGTGCCGTGCAGGGTCTGGATGGTCTGCTCCGGGGTGACCTGCGACAGCAGGCCGTACTCCGGGTTGTTCACCAGCTCGTACTCCTGGCGTTCCTTGATGGTCTCGATGGTCAGCCGCAACTGCTGGGCGACCTGGTCATGCGGGCTGGAGTACAGGTCGGACACGCGGGTGTGCACGTCGAGCAGCGTCGAGATGGACCGCAGCGTGTACTCACGCGGGCTGGTTTCGTAATCGACGTAGGTCTCGGGCAGCGGATCGTCGGTGCCGACGCCCTCGTCGGCATGGATGGCGACGCGGTCGGGGTTGACGACGCGATTCACGCGGTAGATGCCCGCTTCCACCGGCACCCAGGACAGCAGGTGCAGCAGGAAACGCGGCGTGATGGTGGACAGCTGGGGAACGGTCTTCGTGGCGTTGGCGAGTTGCCGCGCGGCGAGATCGCCGAGTGCCTGCGATTCGTTCTGGGCAGACGTCATGGGGTGCTACCTCCGACGGGTTCTGTTGTGATCATGCGGCGGCCACGATACGGCCCGAAAACGAATCCGACAGCCTTGGCGCGCACGGTGAAGTTAAACCCACCACTGGCATTTCCGCCCGTTTGGCGTATCGTTGCGGTCATGTCCCACGACGATTCGTTGCGTGCCGCCATGGTGCGCTGTGTCGTCGTGTCGTGTTGTTGTTGTTGATTTTCTGACGTCGGCCCCCGCGTCCGTGCCCGCCCACTCTCCGCGGTGTGTGGATTCGCGCAGTTCACAGCCTTCAGAAAGCTCACAGCAATGCCCGCTCTCGCTCTGCATCCCGTCGGCACCGCACCGGTGTCGGTGCGTCGTACCGTGCGCCGCACCGCCGATATCCCACGGATGACCCGCTATCGCGGCGGAACCTATTCGCCGACCGTGGACACCGTCGTCTTTACCGACGGCAGCGCCGCGCGCACCGACCTGATCCGGCTCAATCCCGGGATCGACGCCTACTCAGTGGATTTCATGGGCGTCGCGCCGACACGCCCGTCGCGGTACCAACCGGCGAACTGGTCGGCGGTGCGCAACTCGTCGGCGCGCGCGTACGAGGCCGAGGTGGACTGGATCATCAGGAATTCGTTCCCCACGCTGGGTACGGTCGAACTGAGCCGTCGGGTGTTCGCGTCCGGAAATGCCAGCGCGACAGCGCATCTGGCCGAGCATGAGGCCATCGCGGCCACCCAGGCCGCGATCTGGCATTTCACCAACGGGTTGCGGCTGGACAATCGGCCGCTCAATGTGCCCGTCGCGATGACCGAGGAGCCGGGCGCCCTGGTCTTCGAGTTCGACGGTGCACCGCAGCTGTCCGGTTACACCGTGGACCTGACGGCTGATCGCGCGGTGTCGATGCAGCTGCAGAAGTCTTCCGATGGCATCACCTGGCGCGATGTGGCGGCCTCCGGCCTGAACGTGCCCGCCGGCCGCGGCACGCACCGGCGCCGGCTCGGGGTGGGCACGACCACCTCGGACGCCGTGGCAGGGCATGCGCACCAAGGCTACCGGTTCTACCGGTTGCAGGTGGTGACCGAGGTCGGATCGTCGGGGGAATCGGTGACGATCGATGATGTGACCTTCACGCTGCACGGTTCGGGGAAGTACCGCAATGCCGACCGCGTCGTCGCGCTCTACGACTACCTGATCGCCGGGGCGGAATCCGCGCGCCGGGCCACGGTGGCACCGCGGCTGACCGCTGACCGGGTGACGGTGCGGTCAGATCTACTGGGACCGTTCGGATTTCACGCGACCGACGCGGCAGCGCTGAGCTCGTCGGCAGGGGAGATCGTCGATGCCGCCGGCCTGCCGCTCGCGGGCCCGGTGGCACCGGGCACCGACATCTACCTTCGTCGCACGGGGAACGCGAGCGTCACGATCACCGCAAGTGTGCCCGCCACCCGGGACGGTTTCGGCGGCCGGGTGCTGACCGGTATCGCCTACGAGGACGAACGGCTGACCCCGGTGGCGCTGGCCATCCCCACCCCGACCGTCATCGAGTTCGAGATCACCGTATTGGCATGAACGGGCGCGCTACATCGGCGCGTTGGCCGGCTGGAAGGTTCCGGTGCTGTCGGCTTCCTCCTCGGCGCGAATCACATGCACCACCGCGTTGATCAGCGCCAGATGGGTGAACGCCTGCGGGAAGTTACCCAGGTGCCTGCCGGTGCGGGGTTCGATCTCCTCGGCGTAGAGATGCAGTGAGCTGGCGAAGGACAACAGCCGCTCGCACAATCTCTTCGCCCGGCGCACCTCGCCGATCTCGACCAGTGCGGACACCAGCCAGAACGAACAGATGGTGAAGGTGCCCTCCTCGCCGGACAGCCCGTCGTCGGTCTCCTCGGTGCGGTACCGCAGTACCAGTCCGTCCTCGGTGAGCTCCTCGGCGATCGCCATCACGGTGGCCCGGATCCGCGGGTCGTCGGGAGGCAGGAAGTGGGTCAGCACCGCCAGCAACAACGACGCGTCCAGTGCATCGTCACCGTAGCGCTGGGTGAGCACCCCGCGGGAATCCACACCGTGGGCCAGGATGTCGGCCTTGATCTCCTCGGCGATCTCGCGCCACTGCTGGGCATAGGACTTCTCGCCCTGCAACTCGGCCAGCTTGGATCCGCGGTCCATGGCCACCCAGCACATGATCTTGCTGGAGGTGAAGTGCTTGGGTTCCCCACGCACCTCCCAGATCCCACGGTCGGGTTCCTTCCAGTGTTTGATGGTCTCCTCGACCTGGTTCTTCAGCACCGGCCACAGCGCCTCCGGAATCTGCTCACGCGATTTGGCGTGCAGATACACCGAGTCGAGCATGGTGCCCCAGATGTCGTGCTGCATCTGGTTATAGGCGCCATTGCCGATCCGTACCGGCCGGGAATAGTCGTACCCGGAAAGGTGATTGAGTTCCTCCTCGACAAGGCTGCGCTCCCCGCCGACGCCGTACATCACCTGCAGTGGGTGCCGTTCGCCGTTGGTGGCCCCGGAGACATCGGCGATGAAGGAGAAGAAATCGTCGGCCTCCCGGTCGAGGCCGAGGGTGTAGAGCCCCCACAGCGCGAATGTCGAGTCCCGGATCCACGAGTAGCGATAGTCCCAGTTCCGCTCGCCCTGAGGAGTTTCCGGCAACGAGGTGGTGCTGGCGGCCAACAGGGCGCCGGTCGGTGAGTAGACGAGTCCTTTGAGGGTCAACGCGCTGCGCTGCAGATAGGCCCGCCACGGGTGGTCGGGGAAGTCGCCGATGTTGATCCACTGCCGCCAGGACTCACTGGTCTTCCACATCTTGTCCGCGGCTTCCTCGAAGTTCTGCGGGGCGGGATGCTTGGACCAGCTCAGCGCGACGAACACCTTGTCACCCTCGGTCAGCCGGGTGCGGGCGCGCGCCTCGTGTCCCTCCAGCCCGATACGCAGGTTCGTCGTCAACCGCAGGGTCGGATTGGCCTCGGGATCCTTGCTGGCCCGCGCGATCGCCTCACCGTAGGCCGACGAGGAGTACTCCCAGGTGGCCGGGCTGCGCCCGTAGTCGAAGTTGGGCTCGCAGTTCATCACCAGTTCGACGACGCCGCTGACGCAGCGCACCGTGCGCAGCAGGATGTGCTCGGCATCCCAGTCGGTGGGGGTGCGGCGGTGGGTACGCGACCGGGTCTCGGTGTCATGCCACGGTCCCATCACCAGGGCGTCGCGCACGATCATCCAGCCGGTGTGGGTCTGCCAGGTGGTCTCCATGATGAGGCTGCCGGGCAGATAGCGCCGCGCCGAGGGTACCGAGACGCCGTAGGGGCTCAGCCGGAAGTGGCCTGCACCACGATCCAGGATGGCGCCGAACACGCTGGGGGAGTCGGGGCGCGGGACGCACAGCCATTCCACCGAACCGGCGGAGGACACCAGGCAGGTGTTCTCACAGTCGGAGAGGAAGCCGTAATCCGCGATGGGCGGGAACGGGTTTCGCAGGGCTCCGGTGGGTGCGTAGGCGATGGGAGCCGTCGCCGTGAACGGCGTCGGCATCGAATCGTGCTCGGTGTGTTCCAGAACCATGCCGCCCATCATCGGTCCAGATCGCGCACACGTCTAGTCGCGCGGGCCCGGGCGTCAGCGCCGTGCGAAGTCGGGTATGTGCTCGGGAAGGGGCCCGATGGCCACCCCGTAACCGATGACCCTGCGCAGCATCGGAACCCGGCTGACCAGCCGAACGGCGGCCGGCGGCCGGGCGGGGCCGGTTCCGGAGACGGCCACGGCGATCACCCGGTTGTGCACCATCCGCTGCACGCTCTGCACGATGACCGTCGGCAGCCACCGGCGGATCTGCACGCGCCGGAGCGCCTTGGTGGGGACCGAGCCGGCGCGCAGCGGGTCGGCGAGCAGGCGGGCGGCCGCCACCGCGTCGGCGACCGCCAGGTTGATTCCGACGCCACCCACCGGGGACATCGCGTGGGCGGCATCACCGATGATCAGTGCGCCGTCGGTGTACCAGCGCGTCAGCCGATCCAGCTGCACGTCGAGCAATTTCACGTCGTCGAACGAGGTGACCGTCCGGATGCGGTCGGCGACCCACGGCACCACCTCGGTCATCCGACGGTGCAGCGACTCGATACCCTGCGCCCGCAACGACGCGTCGGATCCCTTGGGGATGACGAAGGCGCACTGGTAGTAGTCACCGCGGTCGATCATCGCCACCATATGGCCGCTGCCCATCGCCCCGGCCAGCCCGGCCGGATCCTCATCGTGGCGCGGGACACGGAACCACCACACATCCATCGGCGCCCCAAAGCGCTTGGGCGTCAATCCGATTGCGTCGCGCAACGTCGAGCCGCGGCCGTCACAGGCCACCGTCAGCGGTGCGCGCAGTTCGCGGACCGCTCCGGCAGCGTCCCGGTAGCGCACCCCGGCCACTGCGGTGCCGGCCCACAGCGGGCCGAGCACCTCGCAACTGCGTAGCAGGGTGAAGGTCGGCTCCTGCGCGGCGGCAGCGGCCAGCAATTCCAGGAAATCCCATTGCGGCACCAGGGCGATGTGCCGGTGTGTTCCCGGTAGGTGGCGCAGATCGACCTGGACCGGGACGCCCTGCACCTTGAGCTCGAGGGACTCGATCAGTCGGTGCGGCACCGCCGCGAAGCGCGCACCGAGACCGAGTTCGTCGAGCATGCGCAGAGTGCTGGCGTGCACCGTGTCGCCGCGGAAGTCACGCAGGAAGTCCTCGTGTTTCTCCAGCACCGTGACCTGCACGCCGGCCCTGGCCAGCAGCAGGCCGAGCATCATGCCCGCGGGCCCGCCGCCGACGATCACGCATCCGGTGGTGGGGGCATCCTGCGGGGCCTTCGGCACCGTTTCATCCTGGCACTACTGTGGGACAGATGGGCGATTTCCTGAGTTGGTGGGACGGTGTCGAACTGTGGCTGTCGGGCCTCGGGTTCGTCGCGCAGACCGCCATCGTGATGCCGGTGGTCTTGCTCCTGGCACTGGGGACCGCCGTCGTGCTCGACGGCGCCCTCGGCAACGGCATCAAGGTGCTGCGCAAGGCCCGCCACGAGGAGCAGGAGCCGTCGTGAATCAGATGCCCCGCTCGCGAGTGACCCTGGCGCTGGTCGCCCTGGTGATCCTGGTCATCGTCATGTGGTTCATAGCTCGATAGCTGGTCGTTAGCTGCTCGGTGGCTGCTCGGGGGGCGACACCGCGCGATTCTGATACTCTTCCGCCCATGCGTGCAGCGACCGGCAACAAGAGCGGCCATGTCTTGGCCCTCATTGCCGTGGGGTTTTCCGCTGTCGCCGATGTGTGTTGTTGTCGCTGAAACCACACCCGTCTGCGGTTCGGCGTTGGTAGCGGCATGAGGTCCCCGTCGCGCACCCTTCCATCACCTTTCCGTGTAGACGGCAGCCCTGCCCCAATCCCGCCCTGGAAAGGTCCTCGATGCGCAACCCCGTAAGAACCGCCAAACGTCTGAGTGCCCTCACCGCGCTCGCCCTGTCCACCACCCTGCTCGCCGCCTGCGGCGGTGGTGCCAGCGATGTCGCCGGCGGCGGCAACAGCCCCGATGCCGACACCACCCTGACCCTGGTGGCCTACGCGGTGCCCGAGCCGGGCTGGTCCAAGGTCGCCCCGGTCTTCGCCGGGACCGAGGAAGGTAAAGGTGTCGGGGTCACGGCGTCCTACGGCGCATCCGGTGACCAGTCCCGTGGTGTCGAGTCCGGCAAGCCCGCCGATGTCGTGAACTTCTCCGTCGAGCCCGATATCACCCGGCTGGTGAAGGCCGGCCTGGTCGACGAGGACTGGAACGCGGGCGCCCAGAAGGGTGTGCCCTTCGGATCGCTGGTCACCTTCGCCGTCCGTCCGGGCAACCCGAAGAACATCCGCGACTGGGACGATCTGCTCAAGCCCGGTGTCGAGGTCATCACGCCGAGCCCGTTGAGCTCCGGTTCGGCCAAGTGGAATCTGTTGGCCCCATACGCGGCCAAGAGCAACGGCGGCACGGATCATGCCGCCGGTATCGCCTACGTCCAGGAACTGGTGACCCAGCACGTCAAGTTGCGTCCCGGCTCGGGGCGTGAGGCCACCGATGTGTTCCGCCAGGGCACCGGCGACGTACTGCTGGCCTATGAGAACGAGGCGCTGCACTACGACCTCGAACACGTGAACCCGCCGCAGACCTTCAAGATCGAGAACCCGGTCGCTGTCGTCAACACCAGCAAGCACCTGGACAAGGCCACCGACTTCGTCAACTTCCAGTACACCCCGGAGGCGCAGAAGGTCTGGGCCGAGGCGGGCTTCCGCCCGGTCGATCCGGCCGTCGCCGCCGACTTCGCCGACAAGTTCCCGGCACCGGAGAAGCTGTGGACCATCGCCGATCTCGGTGGTTGGTCGAAGGTCGATCCGCAGCTGTTCGACAAGGACAACGGCGAGATCACCAAGATCTACAAGCAGGCCACCGGTTAGGCGACGCCGGCGAGAGACGAAGCGGATCGCATATGACGATTCAGTCGAATCCTGAGGCGAGTCGCCCGGAGCTTGCTCCGGGCGGCGCGCCAGTCCGGCGGAGATTGTCGCCGCGCCCCAGTGGCGCCACGCTGCAGGTCGGGGTGGCGGTGCTGTGGTTGTCGCTGATCGTGCTGTTGCCGCTGGCGGCGATCGTGGTGACATCGGCAGAGGGCGGCTGGACGGCGTTCTGGTCGGCGGTGTCCTCACCGTCGGCGCTGGCCTCGTTCCGGGTGACGTTGACCATCTCGATCGGGGTCACCCTGCTCAATGTGGTCTTCGGACTGCTGATCGCGTTCGTCCTGGTGCGCGACGACTTCCCACTGAAACGTGTGGTCGACGCGATCATCGACCTGCCGTTCGCGCTGCCGACGATCGTGGCAAGCCTGGTGCTGCTGTCCCTCTACGGCCCGGGCAGCCCGGTGGGCATCCACATCCAACACACCTCCTGGGGCGTGGCGCTGGCCCTGGCGTTCGTGACGTTGCCGTTCGTGGTCCGCGCCGTGCAGCCGGTGCTGCTGGAACTCGACCAGGAGGTCGAGGAGGCCGCGGCCTCGCTGGGCGCCAACAACGTCACGATCTTCGTCAGGGTGATCCTGCCCGCGTTGGCCCCGGCGCTGCTCTCGGGTGCGGGACTGGCGTTCTCCCGCGCCATCGGCGAGTTCGGGTCCATCGTGTTGATCGGTGGGGCGATCCCCGGTGAGACCGAGGTGTCCTCACAGTGGATCCGCACGCTCATCGAGAACGACGACCGGGTGGGCGCGGCGGCGATCTCGATCGTGTTGCTGCTGATCTCGTTCGTGGTGCTGTTCATCCTGCGTTACTTCGGTGCACGCGCGGCGAAACGGGAGGAGTCGGCGCGATGAAGCTGTCGCGGACCACCCAGCTGATCCTGCGGATCATCGCCGCGCTGTACATCGTCGCGCTGCTGGTGGTGCCGCTGGGCGCCATTCTGTGGCGCGCGCTGGCGCCCGGGATCGGCGAGTTCGTCGCATCCATCTCGACACCCGCCGCGCAGTCGGCGTTGTCGTTGTCGCTGCTGGTGGTCGCCATCGTGGTGCCGTTGAACGTGCTCTTCGGCGTGCCGACGGCCATCGTGTTGGCCCGGCGCAAGTTCCGGGGGAAGAACGCCCTGCAGGCGGCGATCGATCTGCCGTTCGCGGTATCACCGGTGGTGATCGGCGTCGCGCTGATCGTGCTGTGGGGCAGCGCCGGCCTGTTCGGGTTCGTGGAGAACAGCTGGGGACTGAAGATCATCTTCGGGTTCCCCGGCATCGTGTTGGCCAGCCTGTTCGTCACCATCCCGTTCGTGATCCGGGAGGTCGAGCCGGTGTTGCACGAGGTGGGCACCGATCAGGAGGAGGCCGCGGCCACCCTGGGCGCCAACTGGTGGCAGACGTTCTGGCGCATCACCTTGCCGTCCATCCGGTGGGGCCTGACCTACGGGGTGGTGCTCACCGTGGCCCGCACCCTCGGTGAGTTCGGGGCGGTGCTGATGGTGTCGTCCAATCTGCCCGGGCAGTCGCAGACGCTGACCCTGCTGGTGCACGACCGCTACACCCTGGGTAATCCCTACGGTGCCTACACCATCTCGGTGGTGCTGATGGCCGTCGCACTGATCGTCTTGGTGGCACAGATTTTGTTTGACGCCCAACGTTCGCGCGTCAAGACTGAGGACTGAAGGAGACCGACCGATGAGCGAAACCGCTATCACGGTGACGGGCGCGAACAAGCATTACGGCGACTTCGCGGCCCTGGACAATATCGACTTCGTGGTGCCCAAGGGCTCGTTGACCGCGCTGCTGGGGCCCAGCGGCTCGGGCAAGTCGACCCTGTTGCGTGCCATCGCCGGTCTCGATCAGCCTGATACCGGGTCGATCACCATCAACGGCCGCGATGTCACGGGCGTGCCCCCGCAGAAGCGCGGTATCGGCTTCGTGTTCCAGCACTATGCGGCGTTCAAGCACCTCACCGTGCGCGATAACGTGGCATTCGGGTTGTCCATCCGAAAGAAGCCCAAGAACGAGATCAAGGAGAAGGTCGACAACCTGCTCGAGGTCGTCGGTCTGGCCGGGTTCCAGAATCGCTATCCCGCACAGCTGTCCGGCGGGCAGCGCCAGCGCATGGCGCTGGCGCGGGCACTGGCCGTCGATCCCGAGGTCCTGCTGCTCGACGAGCCCTTCGGTGCGCTGGATGCCAAGGTCCGCGAGGACCTGCGGTCGTGGCTGCGCCGCCTGCACGACGACGTGCACGTGACCACGGTGTTGGTCACCCACGATCAAGCCGAGGCGCTCGATGTCGCCGACCGCATCGCCGTGCTGAACAAGGGACGCATCGAACAGGTGGGTTCGCCCACCGAGGTATACGACGCGCCGGCCAACCCCTTCGTGATGTCCTTCCTGGGCACCGTCTCGCTGCTCAACGGAATTCTGGTTCGCCCGCACGATATTCGCGTCGGCCGCAACCCGGATATGGCGATCGCGGCCGGTGACGGTACCGCCGAGTCGACCGGGGTGACCAAGGCGACCATCGACCGGATCGTCACGCTGGGCTTCGAGGTGCGGGTCGAGCTGACCAGCGCGGTCACCGGCACACCCTTCACGGCGCAGATCACCCGCGGTGACGCCGAGGCTCTGGGTCTGCGTTCCGGTGACACCGTCTACGTGCGCGCCACCCGTGTCCCGGAGATTGCCGGCGAGCTCCAAAGTGTAGAGGTCCGCGCCGACGCGTTGGCTTAGATCGGGGCCACCCGATCGGCCCAGGGCAGCGCCTGTTCCAGCTGAGCGGCCAGCGTCAGCAGCAACGACTCGCCGGTCAGCGGCGCGACGAACTGCACACCGAGTGGCAGCCCGTCGGCGGTCCAGTGCAGCGGCAGCGTGATCGCGGGCCGGCCGGTGATGTTGGCCAGCTGCGTGTACGGCACCCAACCGAGGTTGTTGTCGACCATGTCGTCCACGATCTTGGTGTAGCGCAGCAGTTTTGCGGTACGGGTCTTGAGCAGCAGATCGGCGCCGCGCTGGAGCGCTACCGGCAGATCGAATTCGCCGATGCGCGGCGGCGGGGTCGCCAGCGTCGGCGTCAGCAGCAGGTCGTAGCTCTCGAAGAAGGTACTCAACCTGCGGGTGTGCTCATGTCGGCGCTGCACGGCGTCGACGTAGGCGACGCTGCTGGTGGCCCTGCCGAGTGCAGCCATGATAAGCGTGTCGCGCTCGAAGGCGTCATCGCCGGCACCGGAGACGCGTTTGGCCTCGTCGACCTCCCAGGCCAGGTAGACGAACCAGGTCAGCAGGAAATCGCGGGCCAGGGCGGCATCGTCGAACGGCGCCTGCGGCAGCTCCTCGACATGGTGGCCGAGTTCGGTGAGCATCGCCACGGTTTTCTCCACCGCGGCGTACGCCTCCCGGTGCGGATGAGGGGTGATGGCGGCGGGGACGCGCACGCCGATACGCAGGCTGCCGGGGTCGCGTCCGATGGCCGATGCGTACGGAGCGGCGGCCGGGGCCGGCGAGTAGGGACCGAACGGTTCGCCGCCGGCGATGACGTCGAGCATGGCCGCGGTATCGCGCACGCTGCGTGACACCACACCCTGCACGGCCGACCCGTGCATCGATTCGCCACTCGTCGGGCCCATCGGGGTGAGGCCGCGGCCCGGTTTGAGGCCGACGAGGCCGCAACAGGCGGCCGGGATGCGGATAGATCCGCCACCATCATTGGCTCCCGCACACGGAACGATGCCTGCAGCAACGGCGGCCGCCGACCCACCCGACGAGCCGCCCGGGGTCCGGTCGAGGTCCCATGGGTTGCGGGCGGGACCCCACAGTTGCGGTTCGGAGATGCCCTTGGCGCCGAACTCGGGCAGATTGGTCTTGCCGAAGATGACCAGCCCGGCGTCGAGCCAGCGCGACACGATGGTGGAGTGCTCGGCGACCGGTACATGTTGCAGCGAGCGGGAACCGTTGGAGCTGGGCAACCCGGCGTAATCCTGGGCGAGGTCCTTGATCAGGAACGGCACGCCGGCGAACGGACCGCTCAGGTCGTCGGTGGGCCGTGCGGGCACGTCCCGCACGATCGCGTTGATTCGCGGGTTCACCGCCGCCGCCCGCTCGGTGGCCAGCTCCAGTAGTTCGGCCGCGGTGACCTGCTTGGCTGCCACCAGTTCGGCCAGCCCGGTGGCGTCGAGGCTGCGGTACTCGTCGAATCTCATGTGTTCACCCTATGTCTGCCGAATTCAGCTCCGGTGTCGTTCACGCTGTTGTCTGCGTCTGCGTAGTTCCAGGCGGGCGAGCCCGAAGGCGATGAGGACCGGGACGACGAACTTCATTACGTCGATGACGCCGCCGAGCCAGTCCGGGAAAGACCAATCCGGAAGCTGCACATTGGGCCAGGGGATGGCCGGGAGGTGCTGCCAGGGAACGTTGTTGACGAACCAGGAGACGACGGGACCGACAGCCAACGCCACGGCGAGCGTCGCGATCGCCAGGGTGATGCGGTAGCCCGTGTAGGCGCGGGGGTGGGCCGCGATGAACGCGTCGCGACGGTCGGCGCGTGAGCCGGCCTCGGCGGTGAAGTCCCGGCCGCCCAGGCCCACCGCGGCCGAGGGGTCATTGCGCGGGTGCCAGGACACCCGGCGGGCCGGACCGAACGAGCCGAACCTCAGTCGGACCGATCCTGCGATACCGGTATCGGTTGCGGGGGTGAGGGTGATCCGGCCGGCGGCGCTCCGGCGCTCGGCGACTGTCGTGCCGTCGATGGACCAGGTTGCCCGCCGCCCGAGGCTCGCGGGTTCGACCTCGACGACATGTCGGTGTCCGTCGGCGTGGAGATACCAGCGTTCCGGTGTCGGCATGGCATCAGATTATCGGAGTGGGTACTCTATTAATAGTGCTCAGGAGGTGTCCGATGGCCCGCAGGGTCGACCCCGTCAAACACGCGGCCCGCCGCGCGCACATCATGGATGCCGCGATGACCTGTTTCGCCACCACCGGTGTGGCCGCAACGACCACCGCCGCGATCTGTGCGGAGGCGGGCGTCGGATCCGGGACGTTCTTCCACTACTTCCCGACGAAAACCGATGTGCTGCTGGCGATTCTGGCGATGGGTACCGAACAGACCCGGGAATGGTTCGCGGTCCGCGACGCTCGCGCTGATGCCCGCGCGGTGGTGCTGGACTGGGTTCGGCACACCGCGGATACCGCCGCGGACGCGCGGGTCCCCGGCTTCATCCGCGCGGTCGGTGCGGTGATGGCCGAACCTGCCGTCGCCGAGGCGCTGGCGGCCGACGACCTGGCCCAACACACGGGCCTGCACGGCTGGGTGCGCCGAGCACAGCAACGGGGCCGCATGCGTTGCGATCTGCCGGCGCCGGAACTGACCACCTGGGTCATGGTGCTGTTGGACGGCTTCCTGTGCAGGCTCGCCGCAGACCCCGCGTTCCTCGCCGATGTCGAACGCGACAGGCTTGTCGACGCGGTGACCCGGCTGATCGATTAGGTGCGGCTATGCGGCTATTGGCAGTGCGATGGCTGCGTCGAACCGGTCCAGCACGGTCTCGGCGACCAGGCGGTGTGCACCCAGCGGAGCGGACATCGAAATGCCCTGTGAAGCAGCGAATTCCGCCACTCGATCGGTGATCTTCCCGGGCGCCAGGAACCACGGGGCGATGAGGATGCGCTGCGCGCCGCGCAGTCGCAACACGCGGACGGCATCGGGCAGCGAACGCTGTGATCCGGTCGCGAAGGCGGTCGTCACCCCGGCCCACTTGCTGTTGAGTGCGACGGAGGCGGCCACCGTTGCGGTGCGCGCGTTCGCGTCCTGTCGCGACGAACCCACCGCGGTCACGATCACGCCGACATCGCTATCGTGCACGGACACACCGGCTTCGGCGATCCGCCTACCCAACACCGCCAACAGTTGGTCGTCCTCGCCGAGGGTGTCGGCCTGCCGCGCTGCGGTACCGCTCTCGGCGATCATGGCCGGGATGTCCACCCGAGCGTGATAGGCGCTGGCCAACAGCAGCGGCGTCACCACCGCACGATCGCCGACCGCGCGCAACACATCGGCCAAGCCGGGAGCGTTCTGCTCGCAGAAAGCGGGCACGACCTCCAGCCCGGGACGGAGCCGCCGGATCGTCTCGGCGACCGCGTGCGTGTTGGCGGCCGAGCGCGGGTCGGCGCTACCGTGCGCGGTCAGCACGAGAACCGGTGCGGGCACCGACGCGGTCATGACGCGTGCAGACCGCACTCGGTCTTGGACTGGCCCGCCCACCGCCCGCTGCGCGGATCGGCACCCTCGACGGGCTTGCTCGTGCACGGCGCGCAGCCGATGGAGGGATAACCCTCGTACACCAGCGGGTTGACCAGGATGCCGTTGGCGTCGATATAGGCCTGCATGTCCTCGTCGGTCCAGGCGGCGATGGGATTGATCTTCACCAACCCGAACGCGGCATCCCAGCTGATCAGCGGGGCATTGGCCCGGGTGGGCGCCTCGACCCGGCGGATACCGGTCACCCAGGCCGAGTAACCGCTCAGCGCCTTGCCCAACGGTTCGACCTTGCGCATCCGGCAGCACGCTCCCGCGTCACGGGCGAAAAGATCCTTGCCGAACAACTCGTCCTGACGGGCCACCGAGTTCTCCGGGGACACATTCACCACGCGCACGTCGTATACGGCCTCCACGGCATCACGGGTGCCGATGGTCTCCACGAAGTGGTAGCCGGTGTCCAGGAACAGCACGTCCACGCCGGGTCTGACCTTCGCGGCCATCTCCACCAGCACCGCGTCCTGCATGTTCGACGCGACGATGTAACCGTTGCCGAAGTTCTCATCGGTCCAGCGCAGCAACTCCTCGGCGCCGGCACCGGCCAGCTCGGCCGCGCCGCGCTCGGCCAACTCCTGCAGTTCGGTGTCCGAACGTGTCACCGCTGTCATGTCACATCACCTCAAGTCTGCTTCGTCGGCGCGCACCGCCCACTGAGCGAAACGCTCATCGGGCTCGCGTTGTTTCACGAAGTTGCGAACGACCCGCTCGATGTAGTCGCCGAGCTCGGTGGCCAGCACCTTGTGCTGGCGCAGCTTGCGGCCGAAGGCGCTGTCCAGGCCCAGGCTGCCGCCCAGGTGCACCTGGAATCCCTCCTCGGGGCCGTTGCCCTCGTCGACCATCTGGCCCTTGAAGCCGATATCGGCGATCTGGATGCGGGCGCACGAGTTCGGGCACCCGTTGATGTTGATGGTCACCGGCACATCGAGCTGGGCATTGAGGTCCTCAAGACGCTTCTCCAGCTCGGGCACCAGGGTCTGGGACCGGCTGCGGGTCTCGGCGAAGCTGAGCTTGCAGAATTCGATACCGGTGCAGGCCATCAGGTTGCGTCGCCAATGCGACGGGCTCGACGGCAGGCCCAGGGCGTCCAGGCCATCCCTGAGCTCGGCCAGGTTCTCGTCGGGGACGTTGAGGATGATCAGCTTCTGATACGGCGTGAAGCGGACCCGGTCCGAACCCGCGGCCTCGGCCAGATCGGCGACCTTGGTCAGGATGGTGCCGGTGACGCGCCCGGCGATGGGGGACACCCCGACGGCGTTCAGACCGTTCTTGAGCTTGGTCACACCGACATGGTCGATGGGCCGGGTCACCGGCGTCGGCGCCGGTCCGTCGATCAGCGGGCGCTTGAGGTACTCGGTCTCCAGCACTTCCCTGAATTTTTCGACGCCCCAGTCCTTGATCAGGAACTTCAGCCGCGCCTTGGCGCGCAGCCTGCGGTATCCGTAATCCCGGAAGGTCGAGACGACGGCTTCCCAGACATCGGGCACCTCGTCCAGGGGCACCCACACCCCGACGCGTTTGGCGAGCATCGGGTTGGTGGACAGTCCGCCGCCGACCCACAGGTCGAAGCCGGGCCCGTGCTCGGGATGCACGACCCCGACGAACGCGACGTCGTTGATCTCGTGCACGACATCCTGCAGGCCCGAGATCGCGGTCTTGAACTTGCGCGGGAGGTTGGAGTACTCGGGCTTGCCGATATAGCGCTTGACGATCTCGTTGACCGCGGGTGTTCCGTCGATCACCTCGTCGGGGTGCTGGCCGGCCAGCGGCGAACCCAGCACGACGCGCGGGCAGTCACCGCAGGCCTCGGTGGTCTGCAGCCCCACCTCGTCGAGACGGCGCCAGATCTCGGGCATATCGCGCACGTCGATCCAGTGGTACTGGACGTTCTGCCGGTCGGAGAGGTCGGCGGTGTCGCGCGCGAACTCGGTGGAGATGCCACCGAGGGTGCGCAGCGCGGCCAGGCTCAGGTCACCGGCATCGCTGCGCACGCGCAGCATGAAGTACTCGTCTTCGAGCATGTCGGTGTTCTCGTCACCGGTCCAGGTGCCGTCGAAACCGGGCTTGCGCTGGGTGTAGAGGCCCCACCAGCGGAAACGGCCGCGCAGGTCGCCCTTGTCGATCGACTCGAACCCGTTCGGGGCATAGATGCTCTCGATGCGCTGACGCACGTTGAGCGGGTTGTCGTCCTTCTTGGCCTGCTCGTTGGCGTTCAGCGGCTCGCGGTAGCCGAGGGCCCACTGGCCCTCGCCGCGGGGCCGCTTCACGGGCTTGGGTGTGTTGGAGACCGTTTCGGTCATGTTGTCGAGGCTCCTTGTCGTGGAGCGGCTCACCGATCGCGCGAAATCGCCGGGGGCTGGCCGGCGGCGCAGATCCGGCGGCCGGCTCATGGGTTGGGCAGGCTGATTCCGATATCGACGCGGGTCAGGGCAGACAACAACAGCTACAGATGCGCTTCAGGTCGACATGCCGCCGGACCACCAGCGCAATGCGGGTGGTGCTGTCAACGGCGGCGGTCACGTGCGACATTCTGCCACGACGGCCGCAGACACCCTAACCGGGCCAGATTTGGACTCGGGGTGAGCAAAACGGGTTCTGGGACAATTCCGGGTATGAGCAGCCCCCAGCCGGACACCGCCGGACCCTTCGGCATCTATGTCCACGTGCCGTTCTGCGCCACGCGCTGCGGGTACTGCGATTTCAACACCTACACCCCGGCCGAGCTCGGGGATGCCACGCCGGACGGCTGGCTGGCCGCCGTGCAGGTCGAACTGGAACTCGCCGCCCGACGCGTCGGAGCGCGGCCGGTCGACACCGTCTTCGTCGGTGGTGGCACACCGACGCTGCTCGGCGGGGACGGGCTCGCGGCCGTGCTTGCCGCCGTCCGGACGAACTTCACCCTCGCGCCGGGGGCCGAGGTGACCACCGAGGCGAATCCGGAGTCCAGCTCACCGGCGCTGTTCGCCCGACTGCGCGAGGCCGGTTACACCAGGGTGTCGCTGGGCATGCAATCCGCGGCGACGCATGTGCTCAAGGTGCTCGACCGGGTGCACTCGGCCGGGCGTGCGCCGGCGGCCGCCCGCGAGGCGCGCGCCGAGGGTTTCGAGCACGTCAACCTCGACCTGATCTACGGCACGCCGGGGGAGAGCGACGACGATCTGAAGCTGTCGGTGGAGACGGCGTTGGACGCCGGGATCGACCACCTGTCGGCGTACGCGCTGATCGTCGAGGACGGCACGGCGCTGGCGCGGCGGGTGCGCCGCGGCGAGTTGCCCGCCCCGGACGACGATGTGCTGGCCGACCGCTACGAACTGCTCGACGCCGCCCTGTCGGCGGCGGGGTTGTACTGGTACGAGGTGTCCAACTGGAGCACCCCCGGCGGGGAGTGCCGGCACAATCTCGGTTATTGGGACGGCGGGCACTGGTGGGGGGCCGGCCCCGGCGCGCACGGATTCCTCGGATCAACCCGATGGTGGAACGTCAAGCACCCCAAGGCATATGCGCAGGCACTGGCCGACGGCCGGTTGCCGGTCGCCGATTCCGAGGAACTCGATGACACCGCACGGCACATCGAGGACGTGATGCTGAGGCTGCGATTGCGCAGCGGGGTGCCGCGATCGGTGCTCGCCGATGCGGAGTCACTGCGTGCCGGGGTCGCCGTGGCCGACGGGCTACTGGAGGACACCGGTGACCGGTTGGTCCTCACCGACCGTGGCAGATTGCTGGCCGACGCGGTGATCCGCGATGTGCTCGCCGACTGATCAGGGGCAGGCGCCGATCTGCGCGTCGATTTCTTCGCGGATCTCCTGATCGGTCGAATCCTCCTGCCCGGAAAGCAGTTCCACGATCCGTGCGGTGACGGCCGCGGCGGTGGGATGCTCCCACAACAGGGTGGGCGGCAGCGTGAGGCCGGTCGCACGTTCCAACTGTTTGCGCAACGCCACGGTCATGATCGAATCGACCCCGATCTCGGCCAGCGGCAAGCGTGGATCCACGGCATCCTCGGAAAGGCCGAGTTCGGCGGCCACTGTGGCGGTGACCAGCTCGGCAACCCACACCGGGATGGGGACCCCGTCACGGCCGGGCCGGACCGCCACCGCACCGGTGTCCTCGGCGTCGACAGGGGCGATATCGGCCAGCATCGGCACCGAGGCGGCATCGGCGTCGACCGGGAGGACCACCACATGCGGCTGGTCGGCGCGCATCGCGAGATCCAGTGCGCGCATGGCATCGTCAGGGCCGACGACACCCATGCCGAGCGCCCGCAGTTGCGCGGAAACGAAGTCCGACGCCGAGCCCATGCCCAGTCCGCGCCACGCGGTCCAGGCCACCGCGGTGGTGCGGTCACCCAGGCTGCGACGGTGCTGGGCGAAGGCATCCAGAAAAGCGTTGGCGCAGGCGTACGCCCCCTGGCCCGGGAAACCGGCCAGGTACCCGCAGGACGAGAACAGCACTAACCAGTCCAGCTCACCCGGTGCGAACACCTCGTGCAGGGTCAACGTGCCGTCGACCTTGGGCCGCATGGCGGCGGCGAAATCCTCGGCCGTGGTGGTTGCCAGCAGGGCACCGGCCTCCACGCCGGCCGCATGCACGACCCCGCGCACCGGTGGCAGATCGCGCAGCACAGCGCGTAACTCGTCGGCGGCACCGGGCGCGGCGACGTCGACCGCGGCCACTCGCACCGACACCCCGCGCTCCTCCAGAGCCACGATGGTGCGGGCAGGTTCGGTGCCGGTATCCCATGCCGCGCGATCGGCGATCCCACGCCGCGACAGCAGCACGATGCGCCGGGCGCCCAGATCGGCCAACCGGGTCGCCACCCGGGCGCCCAGCGCGCCGGTGCCACCGGTCACCAGATAGCTGCCCGCCGGTGAACAGCTCAGCGGCAGGCCACGATTGGGCTCGGCGCGTGTCAGCCGTGCCGTCAGCGCGATATCGTCGCGGACGACCACCACGCCGTTGCCTGCCAGTTCGGCCAGGGCACCGAGCGGCAGGCTGTCGTCGGCCACGTCGATGACCCCGCCCCACAGTCCGGGGTGTTCGGCCGCGGCGATCCGGGAGAACCCCCACAGCGGTGCACCGCCGATATCGCTGCCCTCGTAGACGCCTCGGGTCAGCGCCCACAGCCGTGCCGCGGTGCCCCGCTCCAACAGCGTGGTCAGCGTGCGGTGTACGGCGGTGACGGCGTCCAGCGGCGCGTCGCCGGCCCGCGGCAACACCAGCACCACCGCACCGGGGGTCAGCGTCGCCGGAATCTCCTCGGGTGTCGTGCAGAGCCGGTGCACCACGTCGGCGGCCGCCAGATCGCGCATACACCAGGCCAGCGTCGGCGCATCGCCGCCGACCAGGATCACCTGCGGCGGGCGGTCGCCGGTCTGCCATGGTGTGGGATGCCAGGCCAGCTGCTGCATCATCCGGGTGACATCGTTGCCGCCCGGGTTCTCCAGTTCGTCGAAGTACATGCCGGTGATGGCGCCGAGCACCGTGCCGGTCTCATCGGCGATGCTGACGTCGGCCGTGGTGCCGCCGACGCGCCGGATGTGCAGCACTGCGGTACCGATCGGGCCGGCGCGCAACGCAACCCGATCGATACGGGCGGGCATCCGCAGGCGCAGTGGGGCGTCGAAGATGATCGAGGCCGCCGAGGTGGCGGCGTCCAGCAGGCCGGCCCAGGTGGCGGGCGTGCGGCCATCGGGCTCGGCGCGCACGACGGCCAGGAACTCGTGGTCCCGCTCACTGCCGCGGCGCAATTCGGTGACCTCCCAACCGAAACCCATCGCCGCGACACCGAGACCGGCAAGTGTGTCCACCACGTGACCGGCGGGCAGCGGCTCGGTACACCGGGCGCGCACCGCGGCCAGATCGAGATCACCGGGTAGCGGTGCCGCATCGGCGATGCCCGCGGTGCAGTGGGTCAGCCATCCGTCGGCGGTCTCCTCACCGTCGGTCCGGATGCTCGATGCCAGCGTCAGCGTCCCGTCCTGGCGGACCACCTGGATGTTTCGGGTCCGCCCGGGCGCCACCGGTGTGCGTAACCGGACGTCGACGATATCGCCCGCGGCGGTGCCTGATTCGCCGCCCGCGGCGGTGAGCAGCGTGTTCAGCAGCACCGCGGCCGGGACGATCTCGGTGCCCCGCACGGGATGATCACCAGGGTAGGGGCGGGTGGACATGTCCAGCTGGGTCTGCCACACGGTGGCGGGCACACCCGCGGACACCTCGAGGCGTCCGCCCAGCAGGGTGTTGGTGTCACGATCGTGAACCCCGCCGCCATTGGGCGGCGTCGCCGGGGTCCGCCAGAAACGCCGGTGCTGCCATTGGTTTCCGGGTAGGCCGGGTGCCCAGCGCGAATGGCCGGGCGCCAGCGCCACGGGTGCGCCATGACAGTGCAGTGCGGCGATCGCCGTGGTCACCGACCGCACCTCGGGCATGTTGCGCCGGTGCAGCGGAAGAACCCCGTACTCGTCGATGCCATTGTGGGTCAGCGTGTCCACGATCGAGTGCGAGACCACTGGATGCGCGGCGACCTCCAGGAACAGTCGGTGCCCGTCCTCGGCGGCGGCGGTGACGGCCTCGGCGAAGCGGACCCGTCCGCGCAGATTGGCCACCCAGTAGTCCGATCCGCGCCGGGCCGTCGACCTCGGATCGGCCAACGCCGTCGTGTACAACGGCACCACCGGGTCCTGCGGATCCAACTGTGCTGTGAGCCTGCCCAATTCGGTGGTGAGCCCATCCATGGCCGGGCTGTGGAATGCCACATCGGTGTTCACCGTCCGCATCACGATGCCCAGCGCGGACCACTGTTCGACCACCCTGTGCACCGCGTCGGCGGTGCCGGAGATGACGGTGGATTCGGGGGCCGCACTGATGGCGGCGACCACGCCGGGATGGTCGTGCAACCGGAACTCGGCGTCGGCGAAGGACACCGCGGCCAATGCCATCGCACCGTGACCCTGCACGGTGCGGAACCCGCGGGCCCGGTAACAGGCGACCTTGGCGCCGCTGACCAGATCGAACACCCCGGAGATGACGCAGGCCGCCACCTCGCCGACGGAATGCCCGATGACGGCGGCAGGCGCCGCGCCGCGTGACCGCAGCACCGCGGCAAGACCGACCTGCATGGCGAAGGTCAGCGCCTGGACCTGGTCGGTGCCGCCGTGCTCGCCGGAGGCCAGGGCCTCGCGCGCGGAGAATCCGAGTTCGGCGGCGAACACCGGTTCGATCTGGTCGATGATCGCGGCGAAAGCCGGCTCCTCGCGCAGCAACTCAGCACCCATGCCGGCCCAGTGCGAGCCGTGCCCGGAGCACACCCACACTGCTCCGCGCTCGGCACCCGGTACCACCGATCCCGTTGCCACCGAGCTGTGCCTGCCGCCGGCGGCCAATGCGTCCAGTCCCAGCACCGCCTCTCTGTGGTCCTCGGCGATGATCGCCGCACGCACCGGCTCGGGGGAGCGGCGATTCCACAGGGTGCCCGCGATATCGGTCACCGCGTCGTGACTGGAACGCAGATGGTCGGCCAGTGCTCCGGCATTGGCCGACAGGCGTTTCGCCGACCGCCCCGAGACAGGGATGACTTGCAGTGCAGGAGTTTCCCATTCCGGTCCGGGGGCGCTCGGCGGTGCCTCCTCCAGCAGCACGTGGGCGATGGTGCCGCCGTAGCCGTAACTGCAGACCGCGGCTCGGCGCGGGGTCTCGGTGTGTGGCCACGGCTCGGCATCGGTGTTGACCCGCAGGCCGTTGGTGTTCCAGTCGACCGCGGTGGTCGGGGTGCGCACACCGGCGGTAGGGGGAATCACCCTGTGCTGCAATGCCAGTGCCGCCTTGACCAATCCCACCACACCTGCGCCACCCTCGAGGTGTCCGGTGTTGGGTTTGACCGATCCCACCAGACACGGTGCGCCGGCGGGGCGGCCGTGGCCGTACACCCGCGACAACGCGGTCAGCTCCACCGGGTCGCCGGTCGGCGTGCCCGTGCCGTGGGCCTCCACATAGTCGATGGTTGCCGGGTCGATGCCCGCGGTGCGGCAGGTGCGGCGGAACATGTCCTCCTGGGCAACGCCATTGGGAGACATGATGCCGACGGTCTTGCCGTCTTGGGCCACGGCGCCGCCGCGTATCACCGCGATCACCCGGTCGTTATCCCGGCGCGCGTCGGCGAGCCGTTTGAGCACCACGACCGCAGCGCCCTCACCGCGGCCGTACCCGTCGGCGGAGTCGTCGAACGATTTGCACCGGCCGTCGGGAGCGGTGGCCCCGGCCACGTCGAGCACCCTGGTCAAACCGGGGCCGATCAGTGCGCTGACACCGCCCGCGAGAGCCAACGAGGTCTCACCCGCGCGCAGCAGCTGACAGCCCTGGTGCACCGCCACCAAGGACGCCGCGCAGGCCGCGTCGAGCGCCACGCTGGGGCCCCGCAGGTCGAGCAGATGCGATACCCGGTTGGCGATGCCGCACAGGGCGGTGCCGATACCGGTCCAGGCCTCGATGCCGGGCAGATCCTCCATGACGAGCTTGCCGTAGTCATCGGAGTTGACGCCCATCAGCACCGCGGTATCGCTGCCGGCCAGCGCACGCGGCGGGACACCGGCATCCTCCAGGGCCTCCCAGCTGACCTCGAGGGCCAACCGCTGCTGCGGGTCCATCAGTTCGGCCTCGCGCGGTGACACACCGAAGAACTCGGCGTCGAAACCGGCGAGGTCGGACAGGAAGCTGCCGCTGTGCGTGGTGGACTTCAGGATGGCGGCATTGCGCGGATCGCGGCGCAGGTACGGTTCCCAGCGTTCGGCCGGGACCTCGCCGACCGCGTCGGCCCCGTCGAGCAGGAACCGCCAGAACTGGCCGGGTGTGTTGACATCGCCGGCCAGCCGGCACCCGATCCCGATGATGGCGACCGGCTCCGGGGCGGGTTGCTGGTCAAGCGTCACGGCTGTAGATCCTTCACCTGGTGTGCGTTTGGACCGATCGTGGCACGCATCGCGGCCCCGCGGCGGGCTACCCTGTGTGCCGCTCGGCACATCACCCTTCGGAACCTCAAGTGCGCCAGTATATTGCCGGTCACGAGGCGCTCAATTGCGCGATGATCTGCTTCTTGTCCACTTTGCCGACCGCAGTCTTGGGCAGCGTCGGCAACGCGGCAAGCATGTCCGGCTTGGTGTGGGCAGACACCCCGCGGGAATCCAGAAAGCTGTTCAGTTCGGTCAGAGTGATGGGCGCTCCGGAGAAAACCACAGCGGCGCAGATCTTTTCACCGAGGTACTCGTCGGGCATCGCCACCGCGGCCGCGGCGTAGATCCCGGGATGGGCGAACAGGTGCTCTTCCAGATCGGATGCGGAGACCGTCTCACCGCCACGGTGGATGACATCCTTGATGCGGCCGGTCACCTCGACGTAACCGGCCTTCGGTCCGTCGGTGAAGATGCGGACCCGGTCCCCGGAGCGGTAGAACCCGTCGGGACTGAACGAGCGTGCGTTGGCCTCCTCGGCGCGGTAGTAGCCGTTGATGGTGTACGGACCGCGCACCAATAGCTCGCCCTCCGCACCGGGCGCGACATCGACACCGAACTCGTCCACGACGCGCATCTCGTCATGCGGCGACATGGGCCGGCCCTGGGTGTGCAGCAGCACCTCGACCGGGTCACCGGGCCTGGTGAAGTTCAGCATGCCCTCGGCCATACCGAAGATCTGGCTCAGTCCGGGTGTCAGGTTGTCCAGGATGAACTTCGCCTCCTCGGCCGTCATCCGCGAACCGCCGACCTGGACGACCCGCAGCGAGGTGGGCAGCACCGGTTCCCAGTCGCAGGCCTGCGCCCACACCTTGGCCAGCGCGTTGACCAGCCCGGTGACGGTGACCCCGTGCTCGTCGATCAGGGCGAAGGCGTTCTCCGGGCTGGGATCGGTGGTGAAGACGGTGAGCGCGCCCACCGTCATCGCGCCGAGGAGGCCCGGGCAGGCGAGCGGGAAGTTGTGCCCGGCGGGCAGCGCGACCAGATAGGTGTCCGCACTGGTCATGCCGTAGGCCTGCGCCGAGGCGATGGCGGTGTAGACGTAATCGTCGTGGGTCCGCGCGATCAGCTTCGGTAGCCCGGTGGTGCCGCCGGAGACCAGCAGCAGGGCGGGCCCGGCCGGGTCGACCTCCACCCGGGGTGCGGTGGTCGGCGCCGGGCCGGGCTCGGTCAGGGTGTCGAAGGCCAGGTACCGGCCGGGTTCCCCGTCGACGATCACGTGCGCAAGCGCGGGATGCTCGGTCTGCAATGCAGCGGCCATCTCGCGGAAGTCGAAACCGCCTGCGGTATCCGGGATTATCAGTCCGACCGCACCGCTGACCTCGGCGAAGTGCCCCAGTTCGGCCGCGCGGTGGCCGGACAGGCACATGACCGGTACGACACCGGCGCGCAGCAGGCCGAACAGCGCGACCGCGAACCGGGTGGTGTTGAGCAGCTGCAGCAGCACCCGGTCACCGGGTTGCAGTCCCAGCTCGAGCAGCCGGGCCGCCACCACATCGGCGAGGGTGTCCAGTTCGGCGAAGGTGTAGCTGCGCTGCGCATCGACGACCGCTCGGGCGGCCGGCCAACGGGTGGCGGCGTTGGCCAGGATGGAATCCAGGCGCGAGCCGGTCCAGTAGCCGGCGTCCCGATAAACGGCGGCGCGATCGGCCGGAAACGCCACGAAGCCATCGGTGAGATCGTCGCGTTCCTTGGGAAAAACCGTGCTCATGCTGGATAAACCCTGCCTCTGGGTAGGTGCGATGCCGATACGAATATAGGGTAGCCTCACTGCAGTTAGGGAAGCCTGTACTAAATCTTCGGAGGCACGGCGTGGCGGTCGCTGGGACCACAGCAGAAACGGTTCGGGTCGAGGTCGCCGAACTACTCGGAATCGCTACCGAATCGCTGGACCCGGACGCCGATCTCATCGCCGCCGGGCTCGACTCCATCCGGATGATGTCGCTCTCCGGGCGCTGGCGTAAACAGGGTATCGATGTGGGGTTCGCCGCGCTGGCGGCCAATCCCACGGTGGCCGCCTGGCAGGACCTCGTCGCCGAGCATGCTCCTGCGGCACCTGTGGCCATGCCCGCCGAGGGAGATGGTGGCGACGAACCCGACGCGCCCTTTTCGCTGGCGCCGATCGCCCACGCGATGTGGGTGGGCCGCCACGGTGAACAGGAACTCGGCGGGGTGGCCGCGCACCTGTACGTCGAGTTCGACGGCACTGGTGTGGACCCCGAGCGGCTGCAGCACGCTGCGACGAAACTCGTTGTCCGCCATCCCATGTTGCGTCAAGAGATCTTGCCCGACGGCACCCAGCGGATCGGTGATCGTGGTCTTCCGGTCACCGTCTACGACCTGCGCGAGGTGGCCGATGCGGACGAGCGCCTGGAGCGCATCCGCGACGACAAGTCCCATCAGCTGCTCGACGACGAGGTGCTGCAGATCGCGTTGTCGCTACTGCCCGGGGGAAGGACCCGGTTGCACGTGGACATGGACATGCAGGCCGCCGATGCGGTGAGCTACCGCAACTTCATGGCCGACCTGGCCGCGTTATACCGCGGTGCCGACCTGCCCGAGCTCGGGTACACCTACCGCGAGTACCGCAACCGGTTGGTCGCATCCACCCCGCCGCCCTCGGAGGCCGACCGGCAGTGGTGGGCAGAACGCATCCCGGATCTCCCGGAACCGCCTGCGCTGCCGTTGGTTCCGCGCGATCAGCAGGAGAACCCGTTGCGCAGCATCAGGTTGTGGCACATCTTCGACGTGCCGACCCGGGACGCGCTGTACGCCAACGCACACAAACGCGGCATTACCCCGGCGATGGCTGTCGCCGCGGCCTATTCGAATGCCCTGGCCCGCTGGTCCACGGACTCACGCTTCCTGCTGAACCTGCCGATGTTCGGCCGTGAGCCCTACCACCCGGATGTCGACAAGCTGGTCGGCTGTTTCACCTCGTCGCTGATGCTCGACATCGACCTCGGGGCGGCGTCGACCCCGGCGGCCCGCGCCCGTGCCGTGCAGGAGGTGCTGCACACCACCGCCGCGCATTCTTCGGTGTCGGGGCTCGACGTATTGCGCGATATGAGCCGCCATCGCGGCACCCAGACACTGGCGACCATCGTCTACACCAGCGCGCTCGGACTCGGCGACTTGTTCGCCGGTGACGTCACCGAGCAGTTCGGCGAGCCCGTCTGGACCATCTCGCAGGGTCCGCAGGTGCTCATCGACGCGCAGGCCACCCCGCTGGCCGATGGACTGATGATCAACTGGGATGTCCGCGTCGAGGCGTTCCCGCCCGGTGTGCCGGAGGCGATGTTCGCCTACGAGGTGGCCGAGTTGGCGCGACTGGCCGCCGACGACGCGGCTTGGGACGAGCCCGACCCACCCGCGCTGAGCGAGCAGTCGCGTGCGGTGCGCGCGGCGGTCAACTCCCGCACCGCGGCCCCAGGCGGCGACAACCTGGTCGACGGATTCTTCCGCAACGCCGCGGCGACACCGGACGCCACGGCGCTGATCGCCTCGGGCGGAACGCTGACCTACGGCCAACTCCGGGATCAGGTTGTTGCGGTGGCCGGATCGCTGCAGGGCCGCGGTGTCGGTCGTGGCGATATCGTCGCGGTGCTGGGACCCAAGGGGGCCGAACAGATCCCGGCCCTGCTGGGCATCCTGGCCGCCGGCGCGGCCTACCTGCCGATCGGGGTCGACCAGCCGGCCGACCGCGCCACCCGCATCCTGGACACCGCCGGAGTCGCCTGCGCACTGGTCTGCGGCACCGACGTGCCCCCGGTGCTGGCGAAGACCGGTTTGCCCCACCTTTCGGTCGCGCAGGCCTGCACCGCCACGGCGACATACGAGACCGTCGAGGGCTCGCTCGATGATCTCGCCTACGTGTTGTTCACGTCCGGGTCGACCGGTGAACCCAAGGGTGTCGAGCTGACCCACGATGCGGTGATGAACACGCTGGAGTTTCTGTACCGGCACTTCGACATCGGTGCCGATGCCCGCGCGCTCGCGCTGTCACACCTGGAATCGGACATGTCGATCCCCGATATCTTCGGCACCCTGCGCGTCGGCGGCGCCATCGTGATGGTCGACGAGGAACACCGCCGCGATCCGGACACCTGGGCACGGTTGATCGCCCAACACAAGGTGTCGGTGGTGAACTTCCTGCCCGGGTGGCTGCAGATGCTCACCGAGGTTCCCGGTGACCTGTCCTCCCTGCGGGTGGTACTCGCCGGCGGTGACTGGGTGCGCCCGGACATGGTGCGCGCACTGCGCGCGCGGGCACCGCGGATGCGCTTCGCCGGCCTGGGCGGTGCCACCGAGACCGCCGTGCACGGCACCATCTTCGAGATCGGGCCGGATGCGGGAGACGACCTGGGGATTCCGGCGAACGCTGCCGCGGTGCCCTACGGTGTGCCGTTCGACAACAACGCATGCCGGGTGGTCAGCCCGTCCGGTGCCGACTGCCCCGACTGGGTACCCGGCGAACTCTGGTTCACCGGCCGCGGCATCGCGCGAGGCTACCGCGGCCGCCCCGACCTGACCGCCGAGAAGTTCGTCGAATACGACGGCCGGACCTGGTATCGCACCGGCGATCTGGCCCGCTACCGGCCCGACGGCACGCTGGAGTTCATCGGTCGCACCGATCACCGGGTCAAGCTCAGCGGCTATCGCATCGAACTCGGCGAGGTCGAGGCCGCCCTGACCCGCGTTCCCGGTGTCGCCGCGGCGGTCGCTGCGGTGGTTGCTCCACCGGGCGGCACGGACCGACGCACAGGCGATGTGCTCGGGGCTCTGGTTCGCCTTGACGATCCGGCGCTCGATCCCGAGGCCATCTCCTCGGCGCTGGCCGATCTGGTTCCCGCGCACATGGTTCCGCAGTTGATCGTCACCTGCGACCGGATCCCGTACACGGTCGGGGGCAAGATCGACCGCAAGGCCGTCGCGCTGCGGCTGGCCGAGGCCGAACTACCTGCCGAGCGCGGCTACCGGGCACCCACCGGTGCGTTGGAGACCGCGGTGGCCCGGATCATGGGCGAGCTCCTGGGCCGCGACACCATCGGCGTCGATGACGACTTCTTCGGTCTCGGTGGAGATTCGGTGATGGCAACCCAGGTGGTGGGGCAGGTGCGCGACTGGCTGGACACGCCCACGATCATGGTGCCGGACATCTTCGCCACCCGGACCGTCGCCGCGCTGGCGCGCCGGCTGACCGAACGCGAGCCCGACGGTGACCGCCTCGAACAGGTGGCCCAGCTGTACCTGGAAGTCGCCGAAATGGACGACGCCGCCGTGCAGTCCGAATTGCACAGCGCGGGAATCGCGTGACCGCCCCCGACCTGACCTTCGCGCCCTGGATCAAGCGTTATCCGGCCGCGGCGCCCGGTGCTGGCGCCACGCTGGTGTTCCCGCATGCCGGTGGCGCCGCACTGGCCTACCGCTCCTTCGGTACCGCGCTGGCTGCTGCCGGATCGGATGCCTATGTGCTGCAGTACCCCCAACGCGGTGACCGGCTGACCCACCCTGCGCACGCGACGGTGGGGGAGCTGGCCGCAGACCTCTTCGGTGCGGGCGACTGGGCGTGCATCGGTCCGCTGCGGTTGTTCGGGCACTGTATGGGCGCGGTGGTGGCCTTCGAGTTCGCCCGGGTGGCCGAACAGCGTGGCGTCACCATCGATGCGCTGTGGGCGTCGGCCAGTGAGGCGCCGTCGACGGTGGCGGGCGCACCCGACCTGCCGATGGCCGAGAGCGAGATCCTGGCCGAGATGGTCGATCTCGGCGGTACCGACCCGCAACTGCTCGCCGACGACGATTTCGTCGAACTGTTGTTGATGGCGGTGCGCGCCGACTATGCCGCCTTCAACCGGTATGAGTGCGCCGCCGATATCCGCATCGCCGCCGATATCCACACCCTCGGCGGCGAGCGCGACCACCGCATCGACGAAGACATGTTGCGGCGCTGGCAGGCCCACACCGGCGGGGCGTTCACGGTCTCGATGTTCGACGGCGGTCATTTCTACCTCAACGAGCACACCGGCGAGGTGGCCGAGCTCGTGAATGCGCTGTGAGATGGGTCGATGCGATGAGCGCTGAGAACACCGATCCGGTGGTGATCATCGGAATGGCCGTGGAGGCCCCCGGTGGGGTCGACTCGTGCGACAGCTACTGGGATCTGCTGGCCGAAGGTCGGGAGGCCCTGACGCCGTTCCCCGACGACCGGGGCTGGTCCATCGCCCAAGTGTTGGACGGGTCGCGCCGCGACGGTTTCAAGAAGATCCACGATCTGGGTGGATTCCTCACCAGCGCGGCATTTTTCGATCCCGCGTTCTTCGGCATCTCGCCGCGCGAGGCCACCGCCATGGATCCGCAGCAGCGGGTGGCGCTGCGACTGGCCTGGCGCGCGCTCGAACACAGTGGGATCAATCCCGACGATCTTTCCGGTCGGGAGGTGGGCTGCTACATCGGCGCCTCCGCACTGGAATACGGACCACACTTGGGCGAGTACTCCCAGCACAGTGGGCATCTCATCACCGGCACCTCACTCGGTGTCATCTCCGGTCGGATCGCCTACACCCTGGATCTGGCCGGACCCGCGCTGACCGTGGACACCTCCTGCTCGTCGGCCTTGGCGGCCCTGCACACCGCCGCGGCAGCCATCCGCAACGGCGATTGCGAGATGGCGCTCACCGGCGGGGTCTGCGTGATGGGAAGCCCTGGCTACTTCGTCGAATTCTCCAAACAACATGCGCTGTCCGATGACGGGCACTGCCGGCCCTACAGCAGTGCGGCCAGCGGAACGGTGTGGGCCGAGGGGGCGGGAATATTCGTGCTGGCGCGCAGGTCGGCCGCACTGCGCGACGGCCGCCGCATACTGGCCGAAGTGCTGGCCACCGGTGTCAACTCCGATGGCCGTACCGTCGGGCTGACCGCACCGAGCGGTATCGCGCAACAGCGGCTGTTCGCCCGCACGCTGCAACGCGCCGGTGTGCGCCCCGACGAGGTCGGCATGGTCGAAGGGCACGGCACCGCAACCCGGCTCGGTGACCGCACGGAATTGCGTGCACTGGGCGACACCTACGGCGACACCCCCCGCCCCGGTGCCGGAGCCCTGCTCGGTTCGGTGAAATCAAATATCGGGCACGCCCAGGCTGCGGCGGGCGCGCTCGGGCTGGCCAAGGTGATCATCGCCGCCCAGCGCGGTGCGGTTCCGCCCAGCCTGCACACCGAGCAGGCCAGCCGGGAGATCGACTGGGATGCCCAGGGCCTGCGACTGGCCACCACGATCACCGAATGGCCTGCGCGCCAAGGGCGGCGGGTCGCCGCGGTATCGGCGTTCGGCATGAGTGGCACCAACACCCACACCATCGTGGCCATACCCGATGATGGCGAGGCCGCCTGATGGCCATTCCACACACACCTGCCGGGACCGCATTGCCCGACGGCCGGGTCCCGGTGCTGCTGAGTGCGCATGCCGAGGATCTGATCGGCGCCGACGCGGCCGCCATCGCCGGTTACCTGCGCCGCAGACCGGCGATGACCGATGTCTCCCGGGTGGCTGCGACGCTGCTGCGCACCCGCCGGGTCCGCAGGCACCGCATGCTGATCCGTGCCGCCGATATCGGTGAACTCACCGATGCGCTGCAGGCCGTGTCGGCAGGGTGCGAGCATCCGCTCGCGACCCACGCCGACCGCAATGACACCGGCCGCATCGCCTTCGTCTTCCCGGGCCAGGGCAGCCAGTGGCCGTCGATGGGTGTGCAGGCATACGCCGAACTACCGGGCTACGCCGCCGAAGTCGACCGCTGCGCGGCCGCGTTCGGTGCCGCCGGCCACGCCTCGCCGCTGGACTATCTGATGGCCGACGCCGGGGCTCGCACCAACGATTTCAGCCAGGTGCAGATCCAGGGCGCCCAGTTCGTACACGGTGTCGCATTGGCAAGGGTGTGGCAATCGGTCGGTGTCACCGCCGATCTCACCGTCGGCCACAGCCTCGGTGAGATCGGCGCCGCCTATATCGCCGGAACCGTCACGCTCGCCGACGCGGTGGCCATCGTGTATGCCCGTGCGACCCTGCTGGACCGGTTGACCGGCCCCTATCGGGTAGCGGTGCTCGGGGTCGGCCCGGACCGGGCGCAGGCCGAGATCGATGCGACATCGGGATGGCTGGAACTGTCGGTCGTCAACTCGGCCTCCTCGGTCGCCGTGTCCGGCGACACCGACGCGGTGGCCGCGGTGGTCGGTCGCCTCACCGCCGACGGTGTGTTCGCCCGCGAGATCGAGATGTGGTTCCCCGCGCACACCACCAAGCTCGACCCGTTGCGCAGCGATCTCGAAGGCCTGCTCCCGACAGGAAAATTCGATGAAGGGGTAATTCCCTTCATCGGATCGGCCACGGCACGGACCGTCGAGGCCGGCACCGACTTCGCCGAGTACTGGTACACCAACCTGCGCAGCACTGTCCGGTTCGACGAGGCGATCCGGTCCGCCGCGCAGGCCGGTGTCGGCACGTTCATCGAGATGTCGGCCCATCCGGCGCTGCTCTTCGCCATCGGCGACACGCTGGACGGACTCGGGGCCGGGGATGCGCTGGTGCTGGGTACCGGACGCCGCGACGAACCACTCGTCGACCGGCTGGCCGCCAACCTCGGTGCGGTGGCGATTGCCGATCCCGAGTATCGCTGGCCTGATCTGCTGCCCGGAAACCCGGCCCTGCTGCCGGATTTCCCGTTCGCGCCCATGCAGGCCCGACATCACTGGTCCACCCCGGATCCGTTGCCACCGATACCGGGGCTCACGGTGCTCTCCGAGACCTGGGAACAGCAGACGCCCCGGTCGGGGGAGGTCCGGCAAGCGATGGTGCTCGACCTCGGGGATGCTCCCGAACTTGCCGCCGCACTGCGAAGGCGCTTGCCACCGGCCGACGCCGAGGACGCCGATCTGCTGATCGTGCTGGCCCCGTCCAGTGATCGGCTCGACGCCGCCGCAGCCGGAAGCGAACTGGCCGACCGCGTCGACGACGGCCTGCTGCGTTACGCCGATGACGCCGGGCCGCGGATACGCGATATCTGGCTCGTCACCGTCGGCGGCGAGCAGGCGCGCGAGGGCGAACCGGGCCCGCTGCCCGCCCAGGCCGCGCTGGCCGCCATGCACCGCAGCATCGGATGGGAGCACCCCGATCACGAGTTCGGGCACCTGGACCTGCCATCATGGCAACCCGATGCGGCGACCGCCGCACTTGCCGTCGACGCGCTGTCGGGCGCCCCGGCCGAACTTGCGATACGTGGCACGGCCGACGGGCCGATACTGCTGCGGCGCAGCATGATCGCGCCCGCACCGGCCACCCGGCCTACCTCCCGCCGCGATACCCTTTCGGCACCGAGCAGTTCCATCGGGCTCGATGAGGTCGTCATCACCGGGGGCTCGGGCTCGGTCGGCACGCAGTTCCTGCGTCACGTCGCTGCCCGCGGGGCACGTCGCATCGTGCTGCTCGGTCGCGCCCCGATCGACGTGCCGCGCATCGACGGGGTCGAGGTGCTGGCCCCGCGCTGCGATATCGCCGATCCCGCCGCGCTCACCTCGGTCGCGGCCGAGTTCGGCGGCGGCGGAGCCACATTGCTGATCCATGCCGCCGGAGCGGCACGCATCGCCGACCACCGCGATCTCACCGGCACCGATATCGAGGCGACGATGGCGGCGAAGGTCACCGGACTGGCCAACATCGCCAGGATCTGGCCGCTGCGCACCGACGCCCGCATCATCGTGTGCTCGTCGGTATCGGGGCTGTGGGGCGGCGCCGGACACGCCGCCTACGCCGCCGCCAACCGGCTCACCGATGTGCTGACCGCGCAGCTGCGGGCCGAGGGCAGGCAGGCCACCGCGGTGCGGTGGGGCCTGTGGCCGGGCCGCGGGATCATCGACGCAGCGGAGATCGCCCGCGTGCAGCGATCCGGACTGCTTCCGATGGACGCCGACCGGGCCATCGAAACGGTGTTGCGCGATATCGCCGACGACCCACTGGTGTTCACCGCCGACACCGAGCGACTGCACCGGTTCCTCGGCGCGCCTGACCCGGCACCGGCGACGGCGAGCGCGGTGGACAACGTCGATGTCGATGTCGATGTCGATGTCGAGCAGTCGGTGGCCGGCCTGGACGCGGCCGGTGTGCTGCGGGTGGCACTCACCGCGGTGCTCAAACTGCCCGACGAGATCACCCCCGACCCCGCGGCCTCCCTGCTCGACCTGGGCGTCGACTCCCTGTTGGCGCTCGACCTACGGAAGAAGCTCAAGAACGCCGCCGGCGCGAACGTCCCGCTGGCCGCGATCCTCGGCGGCGCAACCGTCGCAGAGGTCATCGAGCACATGCAACGAACGACAGAAGGCACGCCTCAGTGACTGACACCACGACCACACCGGCGACGACCACATCGCTGCGCTCGCCCCGGGAAACCCGCGATCCACGCCTGGAACTGATGCGGCGCAAGCTCGCCGAACGCGGACTTGCCAGCGCGCCGGACCAACCGGTGCAGACCGGACTGTCCGACGGGCAGCGTCGCATGTGGTTCGTGCAGGCCTTCGACCCGACCGGAGTGCTGCTGAACATCAGCCTGTCCTACCGGCTGACCGGCGCCCTGGACGCCGACCGGTTGCACACCGCCCTGCAGGCCGTCGCGCGGCGGCATCCGCTGCTGCGCACCACCTACAGCGCCGACGCGAACGGTGAACCGCACGAGACCCTGCACGAGGATCTGCGCCCGGGGTGGGCATTCCACGACCTGTCCGAGATGTCCGAGCGTGCCCGCGGCCTGCGGCTGGAGGTGTTGGCCCAGCGCGAGTTCGGCACCGCCTTCGACCTGTCCACGGACTCACCGCTGCGCATCACGCTGGTGCGCTTGCGTGCCGACGAGCACGTGATGCTGCTGGTCGCCCACCACATCGCCTGGGACGACGGCTGCTGGCGGATCTTCTTCGCCGACCTCACCCGCGCCTACGAAGGCGCCGCGCTCGATCCCGCCCCGGCAGTGGCGGCGGTCCCCGCAGGCAGCGATGCCGAGGATCTGGATTACTGGCGTCAGGTGATGGCGGAACCACCCGAGCCGCTGGAGCTTCCGGGACCGACGGGCTCCGCGGTGCCGACGGCGTTCCGGTCCCAGCGCGCCACCATCACCCTCACCCCGTCGACCGTCGCGAAGGTCACCGAGCTGGCCCGCGAAACCGGGTCGACCCCGTACATGGTGCTGCTGGCGGCGTTCGGTGCGCTGATCCATCGCTACACCCATACCGATGACTTCCTGGTCGCCACACCGGTGCTCAACCGCGGCTCCCAGGATGTGCTCGGCTACTACGGCAACACCGTCGTCATGCGCCTGCGGCCGCAGGGCCGCAACGGGTTCCGGGAGCTACTGGCGGCAACCCGGGACACCGCCCTCGGGGCCTTCGCCCACCAGCGCATCAACCTCGACCGCGTCGTCGCGGAGATCAATCCCGACCGCCGGCACGGCGCCGAGCGGATGACCAGGATCAGCTTCGGGTTCCGCGAACCCGACGGCGGTGGCTTCCGCCCCCACGGTGTGCACTGCGTGCGCGGTGAGCTGCGCGGCCACGTGACCCAGTTGCCGCTGGGCTTCATGGTCGAATGGGACGGTCGTGAAAACGGGACAGTCACCGTGGAAGCCGAGCACCTCACCGAGGTCATCGGCGCCGACCTCGCAGCGAGGATGCTCGATTCCTTCGCCGTGCTGCTCGACGACGCGCTGACCGATCCCGACCGCGCGCTGGCGCGACTCGACCTGCTCTCACCCGCCGACGCCGAATGGTTGCGCGCGGTGTCGACCGGCGAGGACTTCCGCACGCCGCCGCTGACCCTCAGCCAAGCGGTGGAGAACCAGGCGGCCGCGACACCGGACAACATCGCCGTCGTCTACGAGGGACGGCACTACACCTACCGGGAGATCAACGAGACCTCGAACCGGTTGGCGCACTGGCTGATCGCCCAGGGCATCGGCGCCGAGGACCGGGTGGCGGTGCTCATGGACAAGTCCCCGGAACTGGTCATCAGCGCGCTCGGCATCATCAAATCGGGTGCGGTCTATCTGCCCGTCGACCCCGGCTATCCCGAGGATCGGCTGACCTACATCCTTGCCGACTCCGATCCCAAGGTGATCCTGCGTGAACTCCCCGCCGAGCTGACCGGCTGTCGGGACGACAACCCCACCGACACCGACCGGGTGCGCCCGCTGCACCTGGCGAACACCGCCTACCTGATCTACACCTCGGGGTCGACCGGCCTGCCCAAGGGCGTACCGGTGCCACACCGCCCCGTCGCCGAATACTTCGCCTGGTTCGGTGCGGAATACCAGGTGACCGAGGCCGACCGGCTGCTACAGGTGGCCTCGCAGGGTTTCGACGTGTCGATCGGAGAGATCTTCGGCATGCTCGCCGGCGGCGCCCGACTGGTCATCCCCAAACCGGACGGCCTCACCGATATCGGCTACCTGACCGACCTGCTGCGCGACGAGGGCGTCACCTCCATGCACTTCGTGCCCTCGCTGCTGGGACTGTTCCTGTCCCTGCCCGGCGTGAACGAATGGCGCACCCTGCAACGGGTCCCGATCGGCGGTGAGGCGTTGCCCGGTGAGGTCGCCGACAAGTTCCACGCCATGTTCGACGCACTGCTGCACAATTTCTACGGTCCCACCGAGACCGTGATCAACTGCTCCCGCTACAAGGTCGACGGCAAACAGGGATCACGGATCGTGCCGATCGGCACCCCGAAGATCAATACCACCATCCACCTGCTCGACGATCACCTGCAACCGGTTCCGGTCGGGGTGATCGGTGAGATCTACATCGGTGGTACACATGTCGCGCACGGATACCATCAGCGCTTCGGCCTGACGGCAGAACGGTTCGTGGCCGACCCGTTCAGTCCCGGTCGACGGATGTACCGCTCGGGTGACCTGGCCCGCCGAAACGCCGACGGGGACATCGAATTCGTCGGTCGCGCCGATGAGCAGGTCAAGATTCGCGGATTCCGCATCGAGCTCGGTGAGGTGTCCGCCGCCATCTCGGTCGACCCGTCGGTCGGGCAAGCCGTCGTCATCGCCACCGACGTTCCCGGCCTCGGCAAGAGTCTGGTCGCCTATGTCACCCCGGCAGCCGACGGCGCCACCGTGGAGATCGATCGTATCCGCAGCCGCGTCGCGGCTGCCCTGCCGGAGTACATGATCCCGGCCGCCTATGTGGAGATCGGCGAGATCCCGATCACCGCGCACGGCAAGATCGATCGCAGAGCGCTTCCCGAGCCGGAGATCTCGGTGGCCACCGCCTACCGCGAGCCCACCACCGATACCGAGCGGCAGGTCGCCGGCCTGTTCGGTGAGCTACTCGGTCGCGAGCAGGTCGGCGCCGACGACTCGTTCTTCGAATTGGGCGGGCATTCGCTACTGGCCACCAAGTTGGTCGCCGCCGTGCGGTCACGGTGCCGGATCGATATTGGTGTGCAGGAGATCTTCGAGCTGGCCACCGTCGGCGCCATCGCCGGGCACATCGACACCGTGATCGCCGCGGGCGGCGGCTCGGATCGCCCACCGATGGTGACGGTGCCGCGCGGTGGACCGCTGCAGATGTCGGCCGCCCAGCTGCGCCAATGGTTCCAGTTCCGTATCGACGGACCCAACCCGGTCAACAACATCCCGTTCGCCGCCAGGCTCACGGGCCCCGCCGACCCGGCCGCTTTCGTCGCGGCCATCAACGATGTGGTCGCCAGGCACGAAATCCTGCGCACCACCTATCGCGAGATCGACGGTGCCCCTTACCAGGTCGTGAATCCGGTCGCTGACGTCCCGGTGCGCCGGGCGCGCGGTGAGGGTGAGGCGTGGCTGCAGGCCGAGCTGACCGCCGAGCGCCGGTACTGCTTCGACCTGGAGAACGACCGGCCCCTGCGCGCCGCCGTGCTCAGCACCGGCGATGCTCATGTGCTGTCGCTGGTGGTGCATCACATCGCCGCCGACCACTGGTCGGCGGGCGTGTTGTTCACCGACGTGTTGACTGCCTACCGGGCTCGCAGCGCCGGGCAGGCACCGGATTTCGCGCCGCTGCCGATCCAGTACGCCGATTACGCGGCCTGGCAGGCGCAGCTGCTGGGTGGTCAGACCCCCAGCATCGAGGCTCAGCGCGACTACTGGGTGGAGCAGCTTGCCGGGCTGCCGGAGGAGAACGGGCTGCGCCCGGACTTCCCGAGGCCACCGGTACCCGATGGTGAGGGTGCTGCGCTGCCGTTCACCATCGACACCGACACCCGCGCCAAGCTGACCGAACTCACCAGGGAATTGGGCATCACCGAGTTCATGCTGTTACAGGCCGCCGTCGCCGTCGCGTTGCACAAGGCCGGTGAGGGCACGGACATCGCGCTGGGCACCCCGGTCGCCGGCCGGACCGAGCCCGAACTCGAGGGCCTGATCGGCTTTTTCATCAACATCCTCGTGTTGCGCAACAACCTGGACGGCAACCCGACCGTGCGGGAGGTGTTGCGCCGGACCAGGGAGATGGCCCTCAGCGCCTACGCACATCAGGACCTGCCATTCGACCGGGTGGTCGACGCGGTGGCGCCGGTGCGCTCGCTGTCGCGCAACCCGCTGTTCGGTGTCGTCGTGCATGTCCGTGAGGAACTGCCCGCCGACCGGGTCATCGCCACCGGATCCGATGGTGCCGGTGAAACCCGTTTCACCGCGCTGGAACCGACCTTCGACGTCGCGCACGCGGACCTGTCGCTGAACTTCTTCGCCGAGACCGCCGCAGACGGCGGCCCCGCCGGATACCAGGGCACCGTCATCTACCGCACCGAGCTCTACCGGCCGGACACCGCGGCGCGCCTGATCAGCTGGCTGGCGCGGGTCATCGAGGCGTTCGCCGACAACCCCGATGCCACCCTGCGCGATATCACAATCGCCGGTGGAGATCAGGTCGTGACACGGTTCGCCGGCACGACCGCGCCGCGGACCGGGCTACCCCAGACCGCAGGTGCCGACCGGGTTTTCGTGCTCGACGAATGGCTGAGCCCGGTGGCGGTCGGTGTCACCGGTGATCTCTACTACTCCGGTGGAGCCATCGACACCGCGGCCGCGGCCGCGTCGCCCGCCGCGGCGTCCCGCTACCCGGCGAACCCGTTCGGCAGCGGGTTCCTGTATCGCACCGGCGATCGGGCACGCTGGACCGCCGATGGTGAGCTGCAGTACCTGGAGAGCGGCGATCCCGAGGTTCAGGCCGCCCTGGAGGCGGTGCCCGGGGTGGCCGCCGCGCTGACCAGGACCTGGGAGACCCGCAGTGGCGCGGTGCTCGGCGGGTACGTGGTGCTGTCGGATGCCGGCGCCGAGTTCGACCGCAGCGCACTGCCCGAACACCTTGCCGCGCTACCGGTCACCGTGCTGGCGGCGCTGACCGACCCGTTGCCGCGCCCCGTCGTCACCACCACCGCACCGAGCGAGCCCGCCCGCACCGATACCGAGCGCGTGCTGGCGGACATGCTGACCGACCTGCTGGCCGCGGCCGAGGTCGGCCGACACGACGACTTCTTCACTCTCGGCGGCGACAGCATCCTGGCCGTGCAACTGGCCGCGCGGGCCCGCGACGCCGGTGTGCCGTTGACCGCGCGGATGGTGTTCGAGCATCCGGTCCTTGCCGAGCTGGCCGCCACCGTCGACGAGAAGTCACGGCTGGCCACCGCCTCCGGGATGAACAACGACACCCACCATGCACCGATGGCCGTCTCCGGGCTGTCTCCGGAGGAGCTGGCCGCCCTGACCGCGGGGTGGGGAAACGAAAAGCCATGAGTGACAAGCCACGAGTGACAAGACATGGGTGACGCACCGGCCATCATCGACGTGATGGCACTGAGTCCGCTGCAACAGGGGTTGTACTCGCTTGCCGGACTGACCGACAGCGAGGCCGGAGCTGACCCGTACATCATCGCGATGGCCGCCGACGTGTCCGGTGCCCTGGACGCCGATCTGCTGCGGTCGTGTGCCGAGGCGATGTTGGAGCGCCATCCCAACATCCGGGTCAGCTTCTTCCAGGGCAACCTCAGCAGACCGGTCGCGGTGGTCCCCGCGACCTTCGACCTGCCCTGGCAGCACGTGGTGGTCGCCGATGCCGACGAGGCCGCCGCGGTGGAACTGCAGGCCCGCGCGCGGCCTTTCGATCTGGCGCACGGACCGGCGATCCGGTTCGTATTGGCCGAACTGCCGGACGCGCAGTGGCGATTCGTGGTCGTCGCCCATCACATCGTGATCGACGGCTGGTCGCTGCCGGTGTTCGTCAGCGAGCTCATGGCGCTCTACGGTGCCGGCGGCGACACCGCCGTCCTGCCGCCGGCCCGGCCCTACCGCGACTACATCGGCTGGCTGGCCGCCAGGGACCCGGGGGCCAGCAGGCAACGCTGGCACACCCACCTGCACGGCCTGGACGGGCCGACGATGCTGACACCGGCGCTGTCCGGGGACACCTCGGGCGGGTTGCCCGAGCGTACCGAGGCCGATCTCGACGAGCAGACCACCGAGCGCCTGGTCGAGGCCGCCCGCGCCCGTGGCGTCACCGTCAGCACGTTGTTCCAGATGGCCTGGGCGACGATCCTTTCCGCGTTCACCGACCGCGACGATGTGGTGTTCGGGGTGACGGTGTCGGGGCGACCCGACGAATTGTCCGGTGTCGAGTCGATGGTGGGGCTGTTCATCAACACCGTCCCGCTGCGGATCCGGTTGAACCCGGCTGAGCGAGCGGGCCGGCAGTGCCTTGCGGTGCAGCGCGAAGCCGCCGAACTGCGCGAGCACAGCTTCCTCAGCCACGCCGAGCTACGCGCCGCGGGCGGCGTCGGCGAGCTGTACGACACCCTGCTGGTCTACGAGAACTTCCCGCCCGGCGGCCTGGTCGGTGGCGGCGATGTCACGATGGGCGATGCGGTGATCCGGCCCGCGGCGTTGGAGAGCCTGTCGCATTTCCCGGTGACGATCGCCGCGCACCCGACCGATGGCCGGCTGACGGTGCTTGTCGAAACCCTCGACGGCGCACTCGGTCTGCTCGACCCGGCCACGCTCGCCGAGCGGGTACTGGTGGTGGTGCAGCGGTTGCTCGCCGGCTGGGACCGTCCGCTGCGCGATATCGCCGTCACCCTCGACGGCGAGCTCGACGTGACGCAATCCCAACCCCGATCCGTGCCCGCCGGCGGCGGTATCCACGCCGCGATCACCGCGGTTGCCCTTACGCGTCCTGATGCGCCCGCGCTCAGCTGGGATTCCGGCAGTCTGACCTACCGTGAACTCGACACCGCCGCAGACCGATTGGCCGCGGGACTGCAGCGCAGGGGAGTGGGGGCCGAGACGCCCGTACCGATCCTGTTGGCCCGCGGACCCGATTACGTGGTGGCGATGCTCGCCGTGCTCAAGGCCGGTGGGTTGATCGTGCCACTGGACCCGGCGATGCCCTCGCAGCGCGTGCAGGAGATCATCTCCCAGACCGGTGCCGAACTCGTCGTCGACGATGCGCTGCTGGCCGGTCTCGGCGATACCGCCGCCGACTCCACGACCGTGGCGGTCCGCCCAGGCCAGGGCGCCTACGTCGTCTTCACCTCGGGCACCACCGGAAAACCCAAGGGTGTCATCGGAACCCACCAGGCCGTGCTCGCCTACGGCGCCGACCACGCGGCCCGGATGTTGCGACCGGCGCGGGACCGGCTCGGTCGGGACTTGCGGATCGCGCACGCCTGGTCGTTCACCTTCGACGCGGCGTGGCAGCCACTGGTGGCCCTTTTCGAGGGCCATTGCGTCCACATCGTCAGCGATGCGGTGCAACGGGACGCCGAGGCGCTGGTCGCCGAGATCGGCCGGTTCGGCGTCGACATGATCGACACCACCCCGTCGATGTTCAGCCAGTTGCGCGCCGCCGGCCTGCTGTCGACCGTGCCGTTGGCCGTGCTGGCCCTCGGTGGGGAGAACATCGACACCGCGGCGTGGCAGGGCATCCGCACCGAATGTGAACGCAGCGGGATGCGCGCGCACAACTGCTACGGGCCGACCGAGACCACCGTCGAGGCGGTGGTCGCCGCAATCGCCGACCACCCGCAACCGTGCATCGGCGACCCGACGGCGACGAGCGCCGCCCATGTGCTGGACTCGTGGTTGCGTGCGGTTCCCGACGGCGTGGCCGGCGAGTTGTACCTCAGCGGTGGGCAGCTCACTCGCGGCTATCTCGGCAGGCCGGGGGAGACCGCGGCCCGGTTCGTCGCCGATCCGACCCATCCGGGCCGCCGGATGTACCGCACCGGGGACGTCGTGCGGCGGCTACCGGGGTCGGGTGCGTTGCACTACCTCGGGCGCAGCGATGACCAGGTCAAGATCCGGGGCTTCCGGGTGGAGCCCGGTGAGGTGACCGCCGCGCTGTACCGGCACCCCGAGGTGCGACACGCCCATGTCGCGGTGCGCAGGCACCGCAGCGGTCCGCGGCTGACGGCGTATGTGGTGTCCGAGGTGGCCACCTCGGAACTGCGCAGGATGCTCACCGCGACGCTGCCCAAGTACCTTGTCCCGCACCACATCATCGATGTGAATGAGATCCCGCTGACCGCCCACGGGAAGGTCGACGACCGGGCACTGGCCGCACTCGACGCCGATCGCGGTGTCGGGGTGGCCGCGGAGTTCGCCGCGCCGAGCACCGAGACCGAGATCGCGATCGCCGAGGTGCTCGGGGATCTGCTCGATGCCCGAGTGGTCGACGTCAACGCCGATTTCCTGGATCTGGGACTGGACAGCATCGTGGCGTTGTCGGTGGTGCAGGCGGTGCGCCGGCGCGGAATTCCGCTGCGGGCCAGGCTGATGCTGGAATGTGCGACCGTGCGCGAGCTGGCGAGCGCCATCGACGGCGATATCGTCGGCGATCCGGTGGACACCGACGACACCGGAGTGATCCCGCTGCTGCCCGCGGCACACTGGCTACTGGCCCACGGGGATGCCCGCCGACTGGCCCAGACCGAGGCGATCCGGCTGCCCGCCGATGTCACCCGGGAGCGCCTGGAGCTGTTGCTGGGCAACGTGATCGACGGTCACGAGGTGCTCCGATGCCGACTCGACCGGGCCGCGATGAACCTGGTCGAGCAGTCGCGCGAGAGGGATCTGCTCACCGAGGCGCGGGCGACCGGTGATCTGGCGGCCGCCGTCGCCGAGCACACCGACTCCTCGATCCAACGGCTCGATCCCGAACGCGGCGTGCTGTTCGACGCGGTCTGGCTGCACCATGACAGCGGTGCCGAGGTCCTGGTGTTGACCGCGCATGTGTTGGCGATGGATCCCGCGTCCTGGCAGATCGTGCTCGGTGAACTCGAAACCGGCTGGCACGCACTGGCTGCCGACCACAATCCGATGCCGGTCCGCGAGCACACCTCGCTACGGCGTTGGTCGAGACTGCTCGCCGAGCGCGCGTTGAAACTGGACACCTGCGATTTCTGGGAACGTCAACTCGCGGGCCCCGATCCCGATCTGGGTGCCCGGCGGGTCCGTCCGGATACGGACCGGGCCGCCGATGCCGAGATCAGCATGGCGTTCGTCGGCAGAGCGCTCACCGCCCGGGTGCTGGCGGCTCCGGTCGGGGTGACCGAGGTGCTGGCGGCGGCGACCGCGCGCACGATCACCGCGTGGCGACATCGGCACGGACATGTCGTGGGCACACCGCTATTGGCCATCGAGACCCACGGCCGGGCCGATATCGCGGTCTCGGAAGGGGTGGCCGACGACAACCGGCAGATCGACACCGGCGATACCGTCGGACTGCTCAGTGCCATCTACCCGGTGCGGTTGGCCTCCGAGGATGCTCTCGGGGTGGCCGCCGAGCTGGCCGCCATACCCGGTGACGGCATCGACTACGCCCTGCTGCGATACCTGCGCGGTGACACCGCCGAACGTCTCGGCGGCCACCGCGACCCGCAGGTGCTGCTGAACTATCTCGGCCGGCTCCGCCAGGTCCCCGGGCGGTCGGCGCTCACGGTTGACCGGGCGCTGCTCAACGATGTGTCGCGGATCCCGGAGCCGAATCTGGCCATTCGCCACGAGATCACACTCAACGTGCTGATCGTCGAGAAGGACGGAGCTCCCGTGCTCGGAACCCAGTGGCGCACACTGCCTGACATCTTCACCGCCGAGGATGTCGCGACCTGGCAGGCGCTGTGGCAGGAAGCACTGAACGAGGTGATCTCATGACCAAGACGCTTGCCGTCATCGGTGCCGGGGTGAAGGCCATCGCGGTGGCGGCCAAGGCCGCCGAGCTGCGGGCGATGGGGGTTCCCGCCCCCGAGGTGGTGGCGATCGAGCGCACCGCGGTGGCGGCCAACTGGCAGGCCGCCGGCGGCTGGACCGACGGCCAGCACCGCCTGGGCACCGGACCGGAGAAGGATATCGGTTTCCCGTACCAGTCCGCACTCGTCGCGCGGCGCAACGCCGAGCTCGACGAGCGGATGATGCGGCACAGCTGGCAGTCCTATCTCGTCTCGTCGGGGCAGTTCGCGGAGTGGATCGACCGCGGCAGGCCCGCGCCGACGCACAAACGATGGAGCCAGTACCTGAACTGGGTGGCGAGCAATATCGGGATGCAGGTGCGCACCGGCGATGTCACCGAGATCGGGTTGCAATACACCGACGACGCGACCCGTTGGGAGCTGGGCACCCGCGAGGGCGTCGTGCATGCCGACGCGTTGATGATCACCGGGCCGGGGCAGGCCGAGCGGTCCCTGCTGCCCGGCAACCCACGGGTGCTCTCGATCGCGCAATTCTGGCATCGGGCCGCCCAGAACGAGCTGATCTCGGCGGACCGCGTCGCCGTCATCGGTGGCGGCGAGACGGCCGGCACCATGCTCGACGAGCTTTTCCGCCACCGGGTTTCGACCATCACGGTGATCTCACCGCAGGTCACCCTGTTCACCCGCGGCGAGGGATTCTTCGAGAACTCGCTGTACTCCGATCCCATCCACTGGGCAGGGCTGACACCCGCGGAGAAACGCGACGCGATGAACCGCACCGACCGCGGCGTGTTCTCGGTGCGGGTGCAGGACGCGCTGCTGGCCGATGACCGGATCCGGCACCTGCGCGGCCGGGTGGCGCACGCGGTGGCCCGCGACGAGCGGATCCGGCTCACCTTGCAGACCGAGCGCGGCGGCGAACGGCTGGAGACGGTGCACGGTTTCGACCTGGTGATCGACGGGTCCGGCGCCAACGCCATGTGGTTCGTCCCGCTGCTGCGGCAGGAGGCGCTCGATGTGCTGGAGCTCGGACTGGGCGGACCGCTGACCGCCGACAGCATCACCGAATCCATCGGCTATGACCTGTCGGTCGACGATGTCGACCCGAAGTTGTTCCTGCCCGGACTCGCCGGGTTGACCCAGGGACCCGGTTTCCCCAACCTCAGCTGCCTGGGCCGGTTGTCCGACCGGGTGCTGGGATCCGATGTTTTCGCCACCCCCGCAGTGCAGACCGACAACAGGAGGAAAGCCCATGAGCAACAATCCATTCGATGACGAGGACGGCGCCTTCTTCGTGCTGATCAACGACGAGGAGCAGTACAGCCTCTGGCCGACGTTCGCCGATGTGCCCGCCGGCTGGCGGGTGGTGTTCGGGGAGAGCACCCGCGCCGACTGCCTGGCCTATGTCGAGGAGAACTGGAACGACCTGCGACCCAAGAGCCTGCGCGACGCCATGTCCTGACGGTCGCCATTCTCCCGCGAGGAGACGCATGTACCCCCGCAAAGGTGGGCATTGAGGGGTATATGAGACTGCTCGCCGGTGAGGGGGTGGGGCCTGCCGCGGCGCTGTGGATCCTCGGGGCCGTCGGATACTTCGCCGCCGAGGCGCTGGCCGCCGCGGCGCTGCCGGGATACCGCTACGGCGACGACTACATCAGCGCCCTGGGCAACCCGGCCGTCTCACCGCACGCAACGTGGATGAACGTGGCGTTCGCCCTGCAGGGTCTCTGTTTCGCCGCGGCCGCCCTGCTCGCCACACGCGCATCGCGGCGACGCCGCTGGTTCTCGGCGTTCGCGGTGGCCAACGGTCTCGGCAACATCCTGATCGCGGTGGTGCACAGCGGGCAGGGCAACAGCTGGCATGTCATCGGGGCGGGGTTGGCGATCATCGGCGGTAATGCCGCGGCCCTGGGCGGCGCCGGGTGGCCCGCCCCGTGGTGGTACCGCGGCGCCTCGGCGCTGCTCGGCCTCACCGGGCTGGTATGCCTGGCGGTCACCGTCGTCGGACCGGCTGCGATCGGGGCGTGGGAACGCGCGGCCGTGTATCCGATCTTCGCCTGGCAGTTGATGACCGCCGGCTACCTGCTGAGCGGACGGAGTCACGCCGGCAGCGGGTCGTCCATGTTGTAGACGCGTGCATGCAGGACCGTCCGGTTGCGCAGGGCGGCGCGCACGGCACGGTGCAGCCCGTCCTCCAGATAGATGATTCCCTGCCAGCGCACGGCGTGCGGGAAAAGGTCGCCGTAGAACGTGGAGTCCTCCGACAGCAACCGATCCAGGGCCAGCACGGTGGTCGTGGTCACCAACTCGTCGAGCCGGATCTGGCGGGGCGGGATCTGCGCCCACTGCCGGTAGGACAGGCCGTGTTCGGGATACGGCTTCCCGTCGCGGACACCTTTGAAGATCACCGGCCGTCTCCCATGAAGGTGAGGTTAATCGCAAACGACCGGCGATGTCGGCAATGTCTTTGCCTTGTCAACCACGCACCGGCGACTCGATCCGGCGTTACGCGCCGTCGCTGCGAATCCGCCCTGCTGATGCCCGTAAAATAACGGCATAACCTGCCCACATCGAGGGTAAGTACAGGTGAACTTCCGGAGGTGAATGCATGGGTAGTGCCGATGACCGTCGCTTCGAGGTGTTGCGAGCCATCGTCGCCGACTTCGTCGCCACCAAGGAACCGATCGGGTCCAAGACGCTCGTGGAACGGCACAACCTCGGCGTATCGAGCGCCACGGTGCGCAACGACATGGCCGTACTGGAAGCCGAGGGGTACATCACCCAGCCGCACACCAGTTCGGGCCGGGTGCCCACCGAGAAGGGTTACCGCGAGTTCGTCGACCGTCTCGACAATGTGAAACCCATGTCGTCCGCCGAGCGCCGGGCGATCCTGGGCTTCCTGGAATCCGGGGTGGACCTCGACGATGTGCTGCGCCGCGCCGTGCGCCTGCTGGCCCAGCTGACCCGGCAGGTCGCCATCATCCAGTACCCGACGCTGTCGGCGTCGACCGTCCGCCATCTCGAGGTCGTGGCGCTGACACCGGCCAAGCTGCTGCTGGTGGTCATCACCGACAGCGGCCGCGTCGACCAGCGGGTGGTGGAACTGGGCGATGCCATCGACGATCATCAACTGTCCCAGTTGCGTGAGCGCCTCGGCGCGGCATTGGAGGGCAAGCCGCTGTCGGCGGCCTCGGTGGCGGTCGCCGATCTGGCGAGCACCCTCGACGGTCACGGTGGCCTGGGTGATGCAGTGGGCCGAGCCGCGACCGTGCTGGTGGAAACCCTCGTCGAACACACCGAGGAGCGCCTGGTGCTGGGCGGCACCGCCAACCTCACCCGCAACACCGCGGACTTCGGTGGCTCGCTGCGGTCGGTGCTCGAGGCACTGGAAGAGCAGGTGGTGGTGCTGCGGCTGCTCGCGGCGCAGCAGGAGGCCGGTAAGGTCACCGTGCGTATCGGGCACGAGACCGAGGCCGAGCAGATGCTGGGGACGTCGGTGGTCAGCACCACCTACGGCAGCTCGGGCAAGGTGTTCGGCGGCATGGGTGTGGTCGGTCCCACACGGATGGACTATCCGGGAACGATCGCCAACGTCGCCGCAGTTGCTCTCTACATAGGTGAAGTTCTGGGCACCCGATAGTCGGGGCGTCAACAGCAGTGGCATGCCGCCGATGGCGGTACGAGAGAGGTTTCAAGCGTGGCACGCGATTATTACGGCCTGCTCGGTGTGAGCAAGGGCGCCAGTGATTCGGAGCTCAAGCGCGCCTACCGCAAGCTGGCCCGTGAACTGCATCCCGATGTCAATCCCGATGAGGCGGCACAGGCGCGGTTCACCGAGATCCAGGTCGCCTACGAGGTGCTCTCCGATCCGGAGAAGCGGCGCATCGTCGACCTCGGCGGCGATCCGATGGAGAACGCGGCCGCCGGCGGTGGCGGATTCGCCGGTGGATTCGGCGGCCTCGGCGATGTCTTCGAGGCCTTCTTCGGCGGCGGCGCCGGCTCACGCGGCCCGATCGGCCGGGTCCGCCCCGGCTCGGACTCGCTGCTGCGGATGCGCCTGACGCTGGCCGAATGCGCGACCGGGGTGACCAAGCAGGTCACCGTCGACACCGCGGTGTTGTGCGATCTGTGCCAAGGCAAGGGCACCCACGGCAACTCCAAGCCCCAGACCTGTGGCACCTGCCATGGTCAGGGCGAGGTGCAGACCGTGCAGCGCTCACTTCTGGGTCAGGTCATGACCTCGCGTCCCTGCCCGGTCTGCGGCGGGGTCGGCGAGACCATCCCGGATCCGTGCCATCGCTGCGGTGGTGACGGCCGCGTACAGGCCCGCCGCGAGATCAGCGTGAAGATCCCGGCAGGCGTCGGCGATGGGATGCGAGTGCGGCTGGCCGCCCAGGGTGAGGTCGGCCCCGGCGGTGGCCCCGCCGGCGACCTCTATGTCGAGGTGCACGAACAGCAGCACGAGGTGTTCGTCCGTGACGGCGACGATCTGCACTGCACCGTCACCGTGCCGATGTTCGACGCGGCACTGGGCACCACGGTCACGGTCGACGCCATCCTCGACGGCCCGATCGAAATGGAGATTCCGGCGGGCACCCAGCCCGGCGCGGTGACGACCCTGCGCGGGCACGGGATGCCGCATCTGCGCTCCGGGGTGCGCGGCAATCTGCACGCCCATATCGAGGTGCTGATCCCGACCAGGCTCGACCACACCGATACCGAACTGCTGACCAAGCTCAAGGAACACCGCCCGCGTGATGTGGCGGAGGTGAGGTCGGCCAACGGCTCGGCGGCAGGAGCGGCCGGCGGGCTGTTCAGCCGGCTGCGCGAGACCTTCTCCGGTCGGTGATCGCGCCGAACCAGGCGGCCTGAGCTGCGATGCGGAGCCTGTTCTACGTCGACGCGCTGCCCGATGTCGGGACAGTCGTGGTGGTCGACGGTGACGAGGGTCATCACGCCGCCACCGTGCGCCGCACCCGCGTCGGGGAGGAACTCGACCTCGGCGACGGTGCCGGCACCGTCGCCCACGTCATCGTCGAAGAGGCGGCCAAGGGCCGGCTCGCGGCTCGGGTGCTGGCCGTCACCGAGGTCGCACCCGCACGGCCGGCGGTGACCGTCGTGCAGGCGCTGCCCAAGTCCGAGCGTTCCGAGCTGGCCGTCGAACTCGCCACCGAGGCCGGCGCGGACACCTTCCTGGCCTGGCAGGCCGGCCGCTGCGTGGCCCGCTGGGAATCACCGGCCAAGATCGACAAGGGACTCGCCCGCTGGGCGGCGGTCGCCCGCGCGGCCGCCCGACAGTCGCGGCGCCCACACATCCCGGCCGTCGAGGCGATGGTGTCCACCAAGGACCTGCTCGCCAGGGTCGCAGGCACCCCGACCCTGGTCCTGCACGAGTCGGCGACCGTGGGCATCGCCGAGGCACTGTCGGCCGGTGTCGAGGAGTTGATGCTGGTGATCGGGCCAGAAGGTGGGATCGCCCCGGAAGAGTTGGCCGCGTTGACCGAGGCCGGTGCGCAGCCGGTGCGGCTGGGGCCGTCGGTGCTGCGTACCTCCACGGCCGCGGCCGTCGCGCTCGGTGCCATCGGTGTGCTCAGCGGCCGCTGGGACCTGCAGAACTGACCGTTGGGCCACGTCGGTACCCGGCGGTAAACTCGGTGAGCACCATTCGAGAAACCAGAAAGCAGGCACGAAACTCCACGTGACGCCCCGCGAGACGACCGCTGGCCCGATCACCGGACCGGTACGAAGCAGCATCACAGTTCCGCCCGACACCATCGTGGGCCTGCTCGGCTCGGCCGACGAGAATCTGCGTGCGCTGGAAGGACTGCTCACCGCCGATATCCATGTCCGCGGTAATGCCATCACCTTCAGCGGTGAGCCCGCCGACGTGGCGCTGGCCGAGCGTGTCGTCGGCGAGTTGGTCGCGGTGGTGACACGCGGCCAGCCGCTGACCCCGGATGCGATCAGGCAGAGCGTGTCGATGCTCACCGGTGGATCCGATGCCTCCCCGGCCGAGGTGTTGACGCTGGACATCCTGTCCCGACGCGGGAAGACGATCAGGCCCAAGACGCTCAACCAGAAGCACTATGTCGATGCGATCGATTCGCACACCATCGTGTTCGGCATCGGGCCCGCCGGCACCGGGAAGACCTATCTCGCGATGGCCAAGGCGGTCGCCGCGCTGCAGGCCAAGGATGTCAACCGGATCATCCTGACCCGGCCCGCGGTCGAGGCCGGTGAACGGCTGGGCTTCCTGCCCGGCACGTTGACCGAGAAGATCGACCCCTACCTGCGTCCGCTGTACGACGCGCTGCACGACATGATGGACCCGGCGGCGATCCCGAACCTGTTGGCGGCCGGGGTCATCGAGGTCGCGCCGCTGGCGTTCATGCGCGGCCGCAGCCTCAACGATGCGTTCATCATCCTCGACGAGGCGCAGAACACCACGCCCGAGCAGATGAAGATGTTTCTGACCCGGCTGGGCTTCGGCTCCAAGATGGTGGTCACCGGTGACGTCACCCAGGTCGACCTGCCCGGTGGTGCGCAGTCCGGATTGCGGGCCGCCTCGGACATCCTCGCCGGTATCGACGATATCCACTTCTCCCGCCTCACCAGCGCCGATGTGGTGCGGCACCGGCTGGTGTCGGAGATCGTGGACGCCTATTCGCGCCACGAGGGGCAACCCGATCTGGTCAACCGTGCGCAGCGGCGCTCCTCGGCCGGTCGGCCGCGACGATGAATGACGGAAAACTACTGACATGAGCATCGAAGTCTCCAACGAGTCGGGCATCGACGTCTCCGAACAGGAACTCATCAGCGTCGCGAAATTCGTGATCGCCCAGATGGATGTCAATCCGGCCGCCGAGTTGTCCATGGTGTTGCTCGACGAGACCGCGATGGCCGACCTGCACATGCGCTGGATGGACCTGCCCGGGCCCACCGACGTGATGAGTTTCCCGATGGACGAGCTGGAACCCGGCGGTCGTCCCGACGCCGCCGAGCCCGGACCGTCGATGCTCGGCGATATCGTGCTGTGCCCGGAGTTCGCCGCCAAGCAGGCCGAGAAGGCGGGGCACTCCCTGGGTCAGGAGCTGGCGCTGCTGACCGTGCACGGTGTGCTGCACCTGCTCGGCTACGACCATGCCGAACCCGACGAGGAGAAGGAGATGTTCGCCTTGCAGCGTCGCCTCCTCGAGGAATGGGTGGCCGCCCAGGTCGAGGCATATCGCCAGGATCTGCAGAACGCGAAGGATCGCCGGCTGCTGGACGGGTCGCGATACTTCGATCAGCCGTGACCGGGATAGCACCGTTGATCGGTGCCGTGCTGCTGATCGGGCTCGGCGGACTCTTCGCCGCCGTCGACGCGGCGATCAGCACCGCCTCGCTGGCCAGGGTCGAGGAGATGGTGCGCGATGAGCGCCCCGGTGCGATGCGGCTGGCCCGGGTGTTGGCCGACCGGCCCCGCTACATCAATCTCGTTGTGCTGCTGCGCATCACCTGCGAGGTGAGCGCCACCGTGCTGTTGGTGTCCTATCTGGACGGTCCGCTCGGTGTCGAATGGGGCCTGTTCACCGCCGCGGCCACCATGGTGGTGGTCAGCTTCGTGGTCATCGGTGTCGGCCCGCGCACCGTCGGCAGGCAGAATGCCTACACCATCGCGCTCGCCTCGGCGTTGCCGTTGCACGCGATCTCGGTGCTGCTCACCCCGGTCAGCCGGCTCCTGGTGCTGATCGGTAACGCACTCACCCCGGGGCGCGGATTCCGCAACGGCCCGTTCGCCTCCGAGATCGAGCTGCGCGAGGTGGTCGATCTGGCCCAGCAGCGTGGCGTGGTGGCCGATGACGAGCGCCGGATGATCCAGTCGGTGTTCGAACTCGGTGACACCCCGGCACGCGAGGTGATGGTGCCGCGCACCGAGATGGTGTGGATCGAGAGCGACAAGACCGTTGCCCAGGCGACGTCGCTGGCGGTGCGCAGCGGGCATTCCCGTCTTCCGGTCATCGGGGAGAACGTCGACGATGTCGTCGGTGTCATCTACCTCAAGGACCTTGTGCAGCAGACCCGGCTGGAACGCGCCAGGATGGACATCCGGGTCGGCGACCTGATGCGCCCCGCGGTGTTCGTGCCCGACTCCAAACCGTTGGACACCCTGCTGCGGGAAATGCAGCGCGACCGAAATCACATGGCCCTGCTGGTCGACGAGTACGGCGCCATCGCCGGGCTGGTCACCATCGAGGACGTGCTTGAGGAGATCGTCGGGGAGATCAACGACGAGTATGACGCCGGTGAGGTGGCGCCGTGGGAGGAACTGGGGGACAGCACCTTCCGGGTGTCGGCGCGGGTGCCCATCGAAGATCTCACTGAGCTCTACGACGATCTGCGGATCGACGAGGACCTGGAGGTCGACACCGTCGGCGGCCTGCTGGCCCACGAGTTGGGCCGGGTTCCGTTGCCCGGCGCGCAGGTCAGCTGGAACGGGCTGCGGTTGCGTGCCGAGGGCGGACCGGACCATCGCGGGCGGGTGCGCGTCGGCACCGTGTTGATCAGCCCTGAAGAACCCAGCCCCAGCGAGGAGAGCGGTACATGACTGTGCAGGACGAGGACGCCAAGCTGGTGACGCTGGCGCGCGGGGCGATGGGCCGCGCCGAGGCGCCCGAGGGCGCGGCGGTGCGTGATCTCGACGGCCGCACCTACGCCGGTGCGCCGGTCCGGTTGGCGGCGCTGCAGCTGACCGCCCTGCAGGCCGCGGTGGCGGCCGCGGTGTCCAGCGGTGCCGCGGGCCTGGAGGCCGCGGTGCTGGTCGGCGGATCGGCAGACGACGCCGGGATCGCCGCGGTGACCGAGCTGTCGCCAGGGGCGGCGGTCATCGTCACCGACCGCGCGGGAACCCCACTGGAGTCCCGGTGAGTGTCGAGTTCCGGTCCGGTTTCGTCTGTTTCGTCGGCCGCCCCAACACCGGCAAGTCCACCCTGACCAACGCGCTGGTGGGGCAGAAGGTCGCCATCACCTCCAACCGGCCGCAGACCACCCGGCACACTATCCGCGGCATCGTGCACCGGGAGAATTTCCAGATCGTCCTCGTCGACACCCCCGGCCTGCACCGGCCGCGCACCCTGCTCGGGAAGCGACTCAACGAGCTGGTGAAGGACACCTACTCGGAGGTCGACGTGATCGGCTTCTGCATCCCCGCCGACGAGGGCATCGGTCCCGGCGACCGCTGGATCTTCGAACAGATCTGCGCCGTCGCACCGCGCACCACGCTGATCGTCGTGGTCACCAAGACCGACAAGGTGTCCCGTGAGAAGGTGGCCGAGCAACTGGTCGCCGTCCAGGAGGAGTTCGGCGCCAAGGCTGCCGATATCGTCCCGGTCTCGGCGACCGCCGGGCAGCAGATCGACGTCCTCACCGATGTGCTGGTCTCCCACCTCGAACCGGGGCCCGCGTTCTATCCCGACGGCGAGCTGACCGACGAGCCCGAGGAAGTCCTGATGGCCGAGCTGATCCGCGAGGCCGCACTCGAGGGCGTGCGCGACGAGCTACCGCACTCACTGGCCGTCGTCATCGACGAGGTCGAAGAACGCGAGGGACGCCCCGACGACGACCCGCTGTTGGACGTGCGTGCCATTCTCTACGTCGAACGGGACAGTCAGAAGGGCATCGTGATCGGCAAGGGCGGGGCGCGGTTGCGCGAGGTCGGTACCGCGGCCCGTCACCAGATCGAGAAGCTGTTGGGCACCAAGGTGTTCCTGGAGCTGCGGGTCAAGGTCGCCAAGAACTGGCAGCGTGATCCCAAACAGCTCGGCCGCCTCGGGTTCTGAGCCCTACGGCGTCCAGCCGGGAACCTGCCCGAAGTCACGGATGTTCGAGGGCACCGGCGGTGCGCCGTCACCCTTGCCGTACACCGCGACCACGACGGTGCGGTCCAGCACGCTCTCCGACCACACGCCGATGTCGACGTTGGTGCAATCGGCCATGATCGCGTAGTAGTCGGGCCGGTGATACCACTGGTTGATCAGCTCGATACCGCTGATCGCCAGCGCCGGGTTGATCGCCACCGTCTCGGCCACCGCACCGGCGTACCCGGCATTGCGGGCGCGGTCGGCGACGGTCGTGCCGTCGGAACCGATATCGGCGTTCAGCGCTCGGTTGTTCAGCACATCGTTGGTGTGCCACTGGGCGGCCAGCCGCAGCTTCGGGTTGATCTTCACATCGTTGTTGCAGCCGGCCTGGTGCTGGACGGTGTAGACATTGGCGACCACACCGTCGTTGAGGCGACGGTTGTCGGCATGGGCGGCCGGTGCGGTCAGCACCGTCCCGGCAGCCAGCGCCACCACCGGCAGGGCGGTCACCCAGCGGCGGGACGACATCGAGGGCGACAGCAGCAACGACGACATGAACGAGCACATTACGTGAGCGTCGGCTCCTGCCACCAGGGTTCGGGCTGCTGGGCCATCCACCCGTTGACCGCCTCCAGCTGACCGGCCAGCGAGATCAGCAACGGTTCGCTGTCGGCAGGCCCCATCAGCTGGACCCCGATGGGCAGGCCGTCGGCGGTGAATCCGGCGGGGATGTTGATCGAGGGCCAGCCGAGCAGATTCCACGGCCAGGTCACCGGACAGGCGCGGATCATCGCCCGATCGGTGGCCAGCGGACCGCGATCGTCGTACTCGTCGACCAGCGGCGGGGGCTGGGCCGTGGTCGGTGCGAGCACGACATCGGCGATATTGAAGATCCAGCCGATCCGGCGCTGGGCGTCGGCCTCGGCCGCGCGCGCCTTGCGCAGGGTGTTCTGGGAGAGCGCCCAGCCGGTGCGGATGTTGCCGATGGTGCGCTTGTCGAGGTCGACATCGGAGCCCAACCGCTGCGACCACTCCACCAGGCCTGCGGTGGAGCGGGACAGGAAGTTCCAGGACATCTTGAGGTGGTAGTCCGGGTCCGCCCGGACGGTGTGGTGGCCGAGCTGTTCGAGTTGGCCTGCGACGCGCTGCAGGGCCGTGGTGATCTCCGGGTGCAGTGTGGACCGGAAGAAGGTGAACGGCAGGGCGGTGGACACCGCCACCCGCAGCGCCCCCGGCGCCCGGCCGACATGGTCGGACACCCGCACCGGAGCCGGTTTGTGCAGATCGCCGTCGGCGTTGCCGGACGCGGCGTCCAGCACGATGGCGGCATCGGTGACGGTGCGGGCCAGCACGCCGTTGACGGTGATCCCGTTGAACGCCTCGGGCAGCGGCCAGGTGGATATCCGGCCACGCTGGGGTTTGATGCCCACCAGATGGGTCCAGGCCGCCGGGATGCGCACGCTGCCGGCCCCGTCGGAACCGATGGCCGCGGTGACTAGTCCGGCGGCCACGGCCGCGGCGCTGCCGCCGGAGGACCCGCCCGGGCTGTGCCGTGGTGACCACGGGTTGTAGGTGTGTCCGAAGCCGGGTCCGCTGGTGAACGGCCACTGGCCCAGTTCGCAGGTGTTGGTCTTGCCGACGATGACCGCCCCGGCCGCACGCAGCCGGCGCACCACCTCGGCGTCGGCGGTGGCGGGCGGCGGGTTGCCGACGGTCCCGAAACGGGTGGGCACGCCGGCGACGTCCACGTCATCCTTGACCGCAATGGGGATGCCGAGTAATGGAAGGTGTTGTCCGGCAGCGCGTTTGCGGTCGGCTTCGGCGGCGTCGGCGAGGGCCTGCTCGGTGAGCACGACGCGGAACGCGTTCAGGCGGGATTGGCTGGCCTCGATGGCGGTCAGGGACTGGCGTACCAGTTCCTCGGAGGTCGTGGCGCCGCTGGCGAGCCGGTACAGCTGTTGGGTGAGGGTGGGAAAGACGCGCATACGAACGGGATTCTTCTGGGTGACAGACATACGATGTCCGAGGATATCCGGCGTTGCGATGGCGCCGATGTCACCGTGCGGTGCGACACTGGGCGGATGCGGTTGTACCGGGATCGAGCGGTCGTGCTGCGCCAGCACAAGCTCGGCGAGGCCGACCGGATCGTGACGCTGCTCACTCGTGAGAACGGTGTGGTGCGCGCGGTGGCCAAGGGGGTGCGCCGTACCCGCAGCAAGTTCGGGGCGCGGCTGGAGCCGTTTGCGCACATCGATGTTCAGCTGCATCCCGGCCGTAACCTCGACATCGTCACCCAGGTGCAGTCCATCGACGCCTTCGCCGTCGACATCGTCAGTGATTACGGCCGCTACACCTGCGCCTGCGCGGTGCTGGAGACCGCCGAACGGCTCGCCGGCGAGGAACGCGCCCCCGTCCCGCAACTGCACGGTCTCACCGTGGCGGCGCTGCGGGCGGTCGCCGAGGGCCGCCGTCCCCGTGAGCTGGTGCTCGACGCGTACCTGCTGCGGGCGATGGGGATCGCCGGCTGGGCGCCTGCACTGACCGAATGTGCCCGCTGTGCCGCGCCGGGCCCACACCGGGCCTTCAATGTGGCCGCAGGTGGCAGCGTGTGCGTGCATTGCCGACCGTCTGGATCGGCAACCCCCGCTCAGGCTGTGCTGGAGCTCATGTCCGCGCTGCACGATGGGGATTGGGAGTTTGCGCAAGCCTCCACCACCTCGCACCGCAGCCAGGCCAGCGGTCTGGTGGCCGCGCACCTGCAATGGCATCTTGAACGTCAGCTGCGGACATTGCCGCTGGTGGAGCGGGTCTACCGGGTCGATAGTGCGGCCGTTGAACGCCGGACGGCGGTGTTCGGGCAGGATATGGCGCATGGCAATCAAACGGGGCAAGGTCACCTACCCGCAGCTGCCCCCGGCGCCTGAGGACTATCCGGAATTCCCGGACACCTCGACGTGGCCGGTGGTGTTCCCCGACCTGCCACCCAAGACCAACGGCCGGTTCTCCCGGCCGCCGCAGCACCCTTCCAAGGCGGTTCCCCCGCAGATCCCCGCCGACCAGGTCCCCAACCACGTCGCGGTGGTGATGGACGGTAACGGCCGCTGGGCCACCCAGCGTGGGTTGGGCCGCACCGAGGGACACAAGATGGGTGAGGCGGTGCTGATCGACATCACCTGCGGAGCCATCGAACTGGGTATCAAGCACCTGTCGGTGTACGCGTTCTCCACCGAGAACTGGAAGCGCAGCACCGAGGAGGTGCGCTTCCTGATGGGCTTCAACCGCGAGGTGGTGCGCCGACGCCGGGAGAACCTGGACGCGATGGGCGTCAACATGCGCTGGGTCGGATCGCGCCCGCGGATGTGGAGCAGCGTCATCAAGGAGTTCGACATCGCCGAGCAGATGACGGTCGGCAACGACGTCATCACCGTCAACTACTGCGTCAACTACGGCGGGCGCACCGAGATCGTCGAGGCCGCACGGCAACTCGCCGAGGAGGCGGCGGAGGGCAAGATCAACCCCGGCCGGATCAGCGAAGCGTCGTTCGCCAGGCATCTGCACCGTCCCGACATCCCCGATGTCGACCTGTTCATCCGGACCTCCGGTGAGCAACGTGCCAGCAACTTCCTGCTCTGGCAGGCCGCGTATGCCGAGTATGTCTTCCAGGACAAGCTCTGGCCGGACTACGATCGCCGGGATCTGTGGGCGGCGTGCGAGGAGTACGTGCACCGTAATCGTCGCTTCGGGCGGGCCGAATGATGAGCCTGAGCGGGAGGGCCTGATGAATCTGCAGGAGCGGCTGGCGGCCGTCGTGGAGGCCTTGCTGCCTGCCACCCGCGAAGAGGACGGCGCGCTGACGGTGCACCATGACGGCACGTTCGCCTCGCTGCGGGTCGTCAGTGTGGGCGAGGGGCTGGACATGGTGTCGTTGAACCAGATCCTGGCCTGGGATAAGCCGCTCGATGACGCGCTGCGCGGGACCGTCGCCGGGCACACCCGGAACACCCTGTTGGGCACCGTCTCACTGGTCGAAAAGGATGGGTCGGCAGATGTGCTGCTGCGCTACAACTTTCCCGCGTCGGGACTGACCGATGAGGCGCTCAGCACGTTGATCATGATGGTGCTGGCGACCGGCGCCGATGTGCGTCGCACGTTGGTGGCATGAGCGCCGTCATCCGGGTGGTCGCCGCCGTCGTGCTCGACGCGCGTGCGCACGTACTGGTGGTGCGCAAGCGCGGGACGACGGCGTTCATGCAGCCCGGCGGCAAGATCGAACCGGGGGAGACGCCACTGCAGGCCCTGCATCGGGAGATCGCCGAGGAGCTCGGGGCGGGTATCGTCGCCGACTCGGTGCGCGACCTTGGCCACCACGACGCGGCCGCGGCCAACGAGCCCGGTCACCGGGTGGCCGCCGATCTCTTCCTCGTCGAACTCGATGGTCCGCCGAGCGCGGCGGCCGAGATCGCCGAGATGGCGTGGATCGATCCGCACGCGCCCGGCGATATCGAACTCGCCCCGTTGACCAGGGACACGGTGCTGGAGTTCGTGCGGGTCAGCTGACCGCGCAGGGGCCGCACAGTCCGAAGATCTCGATGGTGTGGCTCACCTCGGTGAATCCGTGTTCGGCGGCCACCTCGTCGGCCCAGACTTCGGCGGCACCGCCGTCGACCTCCACGGTGCTGCCGCACACCCGGCACACCAGGTGATGGTGGTGATGGGCCGAGCAGCGGCGGTAGACCGACTCGCCGGTGTCGGTGCGCAGGGTGTCGACCTGGCCTGCGGCGGCCATCGACTGCAGGGTGCGATACACGGTCGTCAGCCCGATGCCCTCACCCTGCTTGCGCAGCTCATCGTGTAACTCCTGCGCGGACCGGAAGTCGTCGATGTTCTCCAGCAAGGTGGAGATGGCCGCGCGTTGCTTGGTCGATCGCACCGGTGTGCTCATCGGTCGTCCTCCGAGGCGTGTGTGACGGCGGCGATGACGATCTCGGCCAGGTGATGGTCGACCAGGCGGTACATCACCTCGCGGCCGCTGCGCTCCCCGGCCACCACGCCGGCGGATTTCAGGATCCGCAGGTGCTGGCTGACCAGCGGTTGGGGCACGTCGAGCGCGTCCACCAGCTCGTGCACGCAGCGTATCGACTCGCGCAGCTGCAGCACGATCGCGATGCGGAGCGGTGCGGCGAGCGCACGCAGCAGGTCGCCGGCGTTGTCCAGAACCGCGCGCGGGGGCAACTCGGGGAACGGCGCGCTCTCATGGGAGTGCGCGGAATGGTCCTCGGCCGTGGCAGAATTGGAAATGATTTTCATTACGAGTCAGAATACATGCAGATCCATGCATGTCAACGTCTGTCGGTCACCGGCCCGGGCGCAACCCGCGGCAGGTCCTCGCTACGCTATTGACCCGTGGCTTCGTCTCCTTCGATCATCGACACCGTTGCAAACCTGGCGAAACGCCGTGGGCTCGTCTATCAATCGGGCGAGATCTACGGCGGTACCAAGTCCGCCTGGGACTACGGGCCACTCGGCGTGGAACTCAAGGAGAACATCAAGAAGCAATGGTGGCGCTCGGTGGTCACCGGTCGCGATGATGTCGTGGGCCTGGACTCGGCGATCATCCTGCCGCGGCAGGTGTGGGTGGCCTCCGGGCATGTCGCGGTGTTCAACGACCCCCTGGTGGAGTGCCTCAACTGCCACAAGCGGCACCGACAGGATCACCTGCAGGAGGCCTACTTCGAGAAGCGGGGCGCCAAGGACGGTCTGGCCGACCCGGACGCCGTGCCGATGGCCGATATCGTCTGCCCGGACTGCGGGACCAAGGGGCAGTGGACCGAGCCCCGTGACTTCAACATGATGCTGAAGACCTACCTCGGGCCGATCGAGTCCGAGGAAGGCCTGCACTACCTGCGTCCGGAGACCGCGCAGGGCATCTTCGTCAACTTCGCCAACGTGGTCACCACCTCGCGCAAGAAGCCGCCGTTCGGCATCGGCCAGATCGGCAAGAGCTTCCGCAACGAGATCACGCCGGGCAACTTCATCTTCCGGACCCGCGAGTTCGAGCAGATGGAGATGGAGTTCTTCGTCGAACCGTCGACCGCGCCGGAGTGGCACAAGTACTGGATCGAGACGCGCCTGCAGTGGTACATCGACCTCGGGATCCGGCCGGAGAACCTGCGGCTCTACGAGCACCCGCTGGAGAAGCTGTCGCACTACAGCGCGGGCACCACCGATATCGAGTACAAGTTCGGTTTCACCGGAAACCCGTGGGGTGAGCTGGAAGGTATCGCCAACCGGACCGATCACGATTTGTCCAGTCACGCAAAGTCATCCGGGGTGGATCTGACCTATTACGACCAGGCGTCCGACACGCGGTATACGCCGTATGTGATCGAGCCGGCGGCCGGCCTGACCCGGTCGTTGATGGCGTTCCTGGTGGACTCCTACCGCGAAGACGAGGCCCCCAACGCCAAGGGTGGGGTGGACAAGCGCACCGTGCTCAAGCTCGACCCGCGACTGGCCCCGGTCAAGGCGGCGGTGTTGCCGTTGTCGCGGCATGCCGACTTGTCGCCCAAGGCAAAGGATCTCGCCGCCGAGCTGCGCCAGAGCTGGAATGTCGAGTTCGACGATGCCGGCGCCATCGGCCGCCGGTACCGCAGGCAGGACGAGATCGGCACCCCGTTCTGCGTCACGCTGGACTTCGACTCGCTTGAGGACCACGCCGTGACCGTGCGCGAGCGTGATGCCATGACCCAGGAGCGGGTGGCGATCTCTGAGGTGTCGAACTACCTCGCGGTGCGCCTCAAGGGCTGCTGACGACCTCCGTCGCCCGCGAGCGGGCGAACGTGGCCCTGGGTAGCCCTGAACTCGCTCCGCCCTGAATTGCCGCGTCGTAGGTGTGCTGGGCTCACCTAGGATTTGAGTGCAGGGATTCAGAGGGGGCGGCGATCAGCGTTCTTGCGGCATTTCTTTCGACGTGGGACAACGCCCGCGCGACGCTCGGCGAGGGCACACCGGTCGGTGGCACCGAGTTCGACCAGAGCCGCCCGCTCGATGGGCTGCGGGAGGTGGTTGCCTCTGCCGCGCCCGGGTCGGACTGGACGGGTGCCGCCGCCGACGCCTACGCCGGTCGCAACGAGCGGTTGGCCGGCAGCATAAGGGGGCTCGCCGAACTCGATCGGCGACTCGGCTCCGAGGTCGATCGCTCCGCTCAGGTGGTCGCTGCCGGTCGTCGGGACCTGGAGGAGATCAAGCAGTGGGTGCTGAGCGCGGCCGCCAGCGTGCCACCCAACGCGGCCGGTGAGCGTGTGTTGATCCCCGTCGTGTCACGCGGTGTGGGCGAGGTCGCAGACATCCTGCGCCGCTCCAATACCGATATGAACGGCATCGCGGCCCGCATCCGCGCCATCGGGGAGGGATATCAGGCGCTGGGGGACCGCGAGGGTCGCGACGGCGACACCGATGACCCCGACGGTCAGCCGACCGATCAGCCGCCTGCTGAGCCGGGCGAGAACGGCATCCCCGAACCACCGCCGTGGAGCAAGCACGATGAAGGGTCCGGTGAATGGGGCTCGCAGCCCTGGTATTCACGGGGCGACGACCTGGCGTTCAAGGCGGCGATCGAAGGCGGTCTGCCGCTGATCGAGCAGAAATGGCCGCACGCTGCGGAGCTCCTTGACCACTACTTGGACAACACGGGCAAACCGTACAACCTGGACGTGAACTCGATGATGAACGATATCCCGCAGATGCAGGCCCGCGGGGATGCGATGGTCAACGACGAGGTGAATCGAATCGTGGCCGAGGCCGCCGCGACCGGCCAGTACGGTCAGCCCGTCTCGTTCCGCACCCCGTGGCAGGGTTACTACATGGATCCTGACGCCAATCCCGACTGGTACCGCGCGGTCGGCGGGGTGGACATGTCGGCCGGTGGCGTGGTGACCGTCTACCCGCCGGACACACCGGGCGGTGAGCCCCGGGTTCACGTCGAGTCGCAGGTGAATGTCGCCGATCGATACAACTGGGACGCTGGAAAGGAAACCAAGATCGGCCCCATCACCATCACCGACGCTCAGATGGCAGGCCTGCAAACCGCCGGGCTGGCACGTGAATTCGACATCAGGGGTGCGTCGTCGGTCTCGACCTATGACGGAGCGCCCCGATGAGGCTGACTGTGGTCCTGGCGGTTGCGCTGCTGATGCTGTGTGCTTGCTCGAAGCCAGAAACCCCGCGCGACGGAGGAGACCAGAACATGCCGGTACCGGCGCAGACCGCAGCGCAATTCGGCGATGTGATCCTTCCGCCGGATGTCCAGGTTCTCGGCACCGACACCGATTCCGGTCGAGACACCCGCTACCGGTTGGCGTTACGGATGACCGAGGCGCAGCTGGGCGAGTTTCTCGCGCAGTTCTCCGAGGCGCCCCGGCCTTCCGATATCCCGAAGTCCACGAAAGTGATAGCCGGACCCGAGCTGAGCACGGCACCCGACCCCCGCTACGCGCAGGACCAGGTGGACACGGCCGCGCACGGCACGGTCACCCGCGAGATCATCGTCGACGAACGCGCACCCGATGAGGTGTACGTTCACCTTTCGCTGTACACGACCTAGAAGCGGCCACCGCCACCACCGAAGCTGCCACCACCGAAGCCGCCGCCCCCTGATCCACCGAAGGACGTCGAACGCCAGCTACCGCCGCCGACGCTGCCACCGATACCGCCGCGCAGCGCCCCGGACAGGATGTTGCCGATAATGATGCCGCCAAGCACCGCACCGGAATTCGACCCGCCACCGTAGTGCTGGGAGTTGTAGGCCTGACTGGCGTAGCTGACATCGTTGTTCGCCAGCTGCTGGGCCTGCATGGCCAGCGACGTCGCGCTGTTGGCGTGCGCGATGGCCGTCGGAAGGCTCTCGGTCGAGTTGTCGGCGGCCTTGTCCTGTGCGGCCTGCAGCTGCCGCACCGCCTCGGCCAGCCGGGTACGCGCCTCGGGACCGACGCTGCCGCGCCGGGTGTCGATGAAATCGCTGACCCCGCGCACCCGGGACTGCGCCGCGGCCAGCGCCTGCTCGTAGGACCGACGCAACCGCTCCTGGGCCTGCCGTTCCTCGGCGACGGCCGCCAGCAGCCGGTCCAGATCGGCGTCGGCCTGCGTCAGCGCGCTGAAGGCGCCCAGCGGGTCGGTGTTCCCGGACTCCTGCGCCGTCGCGACCGCCTGCGCGGCGGCATCGCGGGCCGCCTTCAGCTCGGCGGCCTCGTCGACACCGCCGCGGCTCAGTTGCGTATCGGCGGCCGCGATACCGGCCTGCACATCGGCGATCTCCTCGGGCAGCGTCGCGATCGCCCGGCTGATGTCACCGGCCGCGCTGTCGATCGCGTCGAGCATCGTGCGGGCCTGCCCCAGTGCGGATTCGGCGGCCCGCACGGAATCGACCAGCCCGGCCTGCTGCCCGGCCGGCCTGGCCACCAGCGCCCGGGCATTGGTGATGTTCTGGTCGGCGAAGGCCAGCCGCTGTTTGGCGGTGTCGATGTTGTCGGCCACCGAATGCAGCGCGGTCGGGGCGAATTGCCGGCTCAACTCGGCCAGCGCCTGCTCGGCCGGCGCGATGCGGGTGGTCAGGTCGACCATCTGCTGGGTCAGCACGTCGAGGCGGGCCGGCGCGTTGATCACCAGATCACGCAGTTGGCCGAATGCCTCGCGCTGCGTATCGAGTTCGCGATCGGCCCTGGCCGCCGCGACGATCACCCGGGTGAGCAGGTCGCGACGCTGGGCCGGGGTCTCGGGCACCGTGTCGTCGAGGATCTGCCGCGCGTTGAAGGCCTGCGTCAGCGCGGTCCGCGCCGCGGTGACGGCGGCACTGAACGGCGCGGTGCGCTGTTCGCCGAATTCCTCGACGGCCAGTGTCAATTCGTTGTCGCTGGTGCGCACCGCGTTGTCGACCTCGACGACGATCGACCGGGACAACTCGTCCAGCGTTTCCAGCGGCACCGCGGCCAGCGCACTCGGATCGGTCGGATCGACCCGCTGTGCGGCGGCCAGATCGGCCTCGCGGCGTTTGCGTGCGCGCCGCCGCGACCACAGCAGCAGGCCGAGCACGCCAATCCCGAGGATGGCCAGCATCACCAGCACGCCGAACCAGTTCAGCCCCGGCGATGAGCTGGTGGTCTTGGCGTCGAGTCCGTCGGCGGCGGCGACGGCCGCGGCGGCCCAGTTCCCGTCGCGCAGCGCGGGCTCGATCTCGGTGCGCCGCAGCGTATTGGCCTCGGAGTTGCTGGCCGCCGCGGAACCGGTGAGGAAGGCATAGGCGCGGTCGGCGGTCGCGACGGCGAGCAGCGCGTCGTACTCGCCGAGATCGCTGGCTCGCAGGGTGGCCTGCGCCCACGGCTCGGCGTTCTGCCCGGAGAAGCTGTCCACGTAGACGACCCACAGCCGCACCTGGCGATTCTGGTAGAGCCGGTCGATGGCCTGACCGACCTGTTCCTCACCTGTGGCGCCGAGGACGTTGGACTCGTCGACGATCTGGCTGGGCAGCCGCAGTGGAGGTCGCGCCGCCGCCTCGGGCGCCGTGAGTAGCGCCGCGGGTGCGATCGACAGGGCCGCGGTGAGGGCCACGAGCAGCATGCTGAGCAATCGGGCTAGGCGCATGCCCGTCAATCTAGTGACTCGCCGAGCGAAGTGGCGGCAGTCATGTCCGAACCCCGGTTGTGGTGCTGGCAGACTGTCGGACGGTGGCCACGCAACGCACTACCTCCGATTACCACGACTTCGACCGGCAGCGGCTGGTACCGGAGTCGCCAAAGGGTGTCGGCCTGGGATCGTCGAAGTTCGCCGACAGTGTCATCGGGGCCACCGAGCACCGTACCGACTTCGCGCGCGACCGGGCCAGGGTGTTGCACTCGGCGGCGCTGCGCAGGCTGGCCGACAAGACCCAGGTGGTGGGGCCCCGCCATGGTGACACCCCGCGCACCCGGCTCACCCACTCGCTGGAGGTCGCGCAGATAGGCCGGGGGATGGCCGTCGGCCTCGGCTGTGATCCGGATCTGGTCGATCTGGCCGGCCTGGCCCACGATATCGGTCACCCGCCGTACGGGCACAACGGTGAGCGCGCGCTCAACGAGATCGCGGCCCCGTTCGGCGGTTTCGAGGGCAACGCGCAGAACCTGCGGATCCTGACCCGGTTGGAGCCGAAAGTCCTTGCCGAAGACGGTCGTTCGGCCGGGCTCAACCTCACCCGCGCGGCCCTGGATGCCGTCACCAAGTATCCGTGGGCGCGCTCGCAGAACCCGAAGAAGTTCGGTTTCTACGACGACGACATGGCCGCCGCCAACTGGTTGCGCGACGGCGCACCGGCCAACCGCCCGTGCCTGGAGGCGCAGGTGATGGACTGGGCCGACGATGTCGCCTACTCGGTGCACGACGTCGAGGACGGTGTCATCTCCGGGCGCATCGACCTGCGGGTGCTGGCCGACCGCGACGCCGCCGACGCGCTGGCCCGCCTCGGCGCCGGGGCATATCCGGCCGTCTCACATGACGATCTGCTCGCCGCGGCGCAGCGCCTCTCGCAGATGCCGGTGGTCGCCGCCGTCGGCAAGTACGACGGCACCCTGGCGGCCTCGGTGGCGCTGAAAAACCTGACCAGCGAGCTCGTCGGCCGGTTCGCCAACGCCGCGATATCCCAGACCCGCGCGGTGGTGGGCGGCGCACCGGTGCTCAAGCGCTTCGACACCGACCTGCACGTGCCCGCCGAGGTGCGTGCCGAGGTCGCGGTGCTCAAGATGCTGGCGCTGCAGTTCATCATGTCCGACCACCAGCACCTGCAGATCCAGACCGATCAGCGGACCCTCATCCAGGAGGTGGCACTGGCGCTCTGGGCGCAGGCTCCCAGCAGCCTGGACCCCCAGTTCGCCGCGGAGTTCACCCTCGCCGCCGACGACGGCGCCCGGCTGCGGGTCGTCGTCGACCAGATCGCCTCCTACACCGAGTCGCGGCTGGAAAGAGTGCACGAGGTGCGCTCGCCCCGGCCCCTGTGACGGGCCGATAGACTGCGCCGATGGCCAATGATGCGATGCGGGGCGGCCGGGGCCGCATCCCCGATCGTGACATCGCGGCCATCCGGGAACGGGTCCGCATCGAGGACATCGTCGGTGACTACGTGCAGTTGCGGCGCGCCGGGGTGGACTCGCTCAAGGGGCTGTGCCCCTTCCACGACGAGAAGTCCCCGTCGTTCCATGTCCGGCCCAACCATGGGCACTTCCACTGCTTCGGTTGCGGTGAGGGCGGTGACGTCTATGCGTTCCTGCAGAAGATCGAGCACGTCAGCTTCGTCGAGGCCGTCGAGCTGCTCGCCGACAAGGTCGGCTACACCGTCACCTATACCGGCGGCGCGGCGACCAATGTGCAGCGCGACCGCGGTAGTCGCAGCAGGCTGATCGCGGCGAATGCCGCCGCCGGCGAGTTCTATGCCGAACAGTTGCGCTCCGAGGAGGCCGCACCGGCCCGGCAATATCTGATCGACCGGAACTTCGACGCCGACGCCGCCGCCCGGTTCGGCTGCGGATTCGCCCCGTCGGGTTGGGACAAGCTGACAAAGCACTTGTTGCGCAAGGGGTTCGAGTTCAAGGAGCTCGAAGCGGCCGGGCTCAGCAAGGAGGGCAAGCGTGGGCCGATGGACCGCTTCCATCGCCGCCTGCTGTGGCCCATCCGAGTCTCCTCCGGTGAGACCATCGGGTTCGGTGCGCGTCGGCTCTTCGACGACGACCATATGGAAGCCAAGTACGTCAACACCCCGGAAACCGTGCTGTACAAGAAGTCTCACGTGCTGTTCGGGCTGGACCTGGCCAAGCGTGATATCGCCAAGGGCCACCAGGCCGTCGTCGTCGAGGGGTACACCGACGTGATGGCGATGCATCTGGCCGGCGTGACCACTGCGGTGGCCGCCTGCGGCACCGCCTTCGGTGACGAGCACCTGTCGATGCTGCGTCGACTCATGATGGACGACAACTTCTTTCGCGGTGAGCTGATCTACGTTTTCGACGGTGATGCTGCGGGCCGCGCCGCGGCGGTGAAGGCCTTCGAGGGCGAACAGAACCTGGCCGGACAGTCCTTCGTGGCAGTGGCGGCCGACGGTATGGACCCCTGCGATCTGCGGCTGCGCTCCGGTGACGGTGCGCTGCGCGACCTGGTGGCCCGCCGCGCCCCGCTGTTCGAGTTCGCCATCCGCACCGCGCTGACCGATCATGACCTCGACAGCGCCGAGGGCAGGGTCGCCGCGCTGCGTCGGTGCGTGCCGATGGTGTCGCGGATCAAGGATCCGACGCTGCGCGACGAGTACGCCCGACAGTTGGCCGGCTGGGTCGGTTGGGAGGACGTCGGGCAGGTGCTGGGCCGGGTGCGCGAGGAGGCAGGCCGCAAGGGCCCCCGGACGGGCCGTTCGGGTCAGCAGACCAACCGGCGCGCCGCCAACCCGCCGGGGGCCAACGGCCAGACGTCGATCGCCCGGCCCAACCCGATGGACCCGACGCTGCGTCCGCAGCGCGAGGCGTTGAAGTCGGCGCTGCAATACCCGGGTCTGGCGGGACCGGTGTTCGACAGCCTGGGCGCGGAGAGCTTCACCCATCCGGCCTATGTGACGGTGCGGACGGCGATCGCGGCGGCCGGCGGTGTTTCGGCCGGGCTCTCCGGTGCGCAGTGGATCGAGACGGTGCGCGATCTGGCGGGCGAGGCCGCGGCGCTGGTCAACGAGCTCAGCGTGGACGCCATCAAGATCGACGACGACGAACGGCTCGCCCGCTACATCGGCGGTGTGCTGGCCAGGCTGCAGGAGGTGTCCATCGGGCGGCAGATCGCCGAGGTCAAGTCCAAGTTGCAGCGCATGTCGCCGGTGGACAACAGCGACGAGTACCACGCCCTGTTCGGCGACCTGGTGGCCATGGAGACCTACCGGCGTAGCCTGCTCGAACAGGCCAGTGGCGACGACTTGACTGCATGATCGCGACGCAACCGTTATGGTGGGGGCGCAGCTAACTGTCCAGAAAGGTCCCACCGTGCCATTCCTGAGCAATCGGACACGCACGATCCTCGTCGCCGGCGCCTTCGCGGCCGCCGTCGCCGCGGCACCCGTGGTGGCCTTCTCGACGACGCCTGCCCCGACGGCCGAGGCGGCCCCGGCCTGCCTGGCCTGGTTCGGCAACAAGGACGACGGCAACTGCCTGTCCTACTCGAACGGTAACGGCGTCGGAGTCGGCACGCCGAGCATCGGGATCGGCCCCGGCGGCCTCTACTCCGGTCCGGTGCTGCCGGGTACCAGCTGGAACACCAGCATCCCTATCGGCTGATTCAGCCCCTGCGTTTTCGCCTGGCCGGGTTCCGGAAGTCACTTCCGGAACTCGGCCAGCCTATTTCTCGGCGTCCGCGCACCGTATGCGAATGGTCATCGTGTCGCGTCCCTTTCGTTATCTGGCAACGCGAGACTCAAGACTCGATCTGCACCAGGGTGCGCGACAGGAAGGCGTCGATGTGAGCGCTGAGGACGGCTACCGTGCGATCCCCGCGACCAAGGGGGTCGGCGTCCTGGCAACGGCGGTGGTCACCACGCTCGGTATCGCGCTCTATGGCGGCACCCTGGACAACGACGAGTGGCGGGCGCCACGGGCGGCGCTGGAGCTCACACCCAGCGAGACACCGTTCGGTGGCCCGCCGGCCCCTGTGGACGGGGCACCGGCCGATATCGCCGCCCTGCGATCCGAGGGCGGCACTCCCTAGCCGGAATCAGTCCTTGGCGCCGTTGCGCGGCCGGACGCCGGTCTCCTCGGGCGCCAGCACCGAGGTCTCGGCGTCGATGGCGGTCAGCCTGACCAACTGGGGGTCCGGGGACACCCGATCGGCGACCTTGCGACGCCCGGCGTCCAGGACAGCCTTGGTGGCCGGGTTCTCGGTGACCGCCTTGTACGTCGCGGTGATCTGTTCGTAGCGGCGGCGGCCGGCTTTCGCGCCGAGCACGTAGCCGACACCCAGTACGAAGACGATCCGGAACACGAGGCTCCCTCCACGGTGACAGCAGGACTCTCACCATCCTGCCTCACGCGCCGGAGGAGGTGGTGACGGGGCTTCTGACCAGTCGATTCTTCGACCGCGGGGTACATGCGCTAAAGTCTGTCCTCGGTTCAATCCCCTGTAGCTCAATTGGCAGAGCTCCCGACTGTTAATCGGGCGGTTATTGGTTCGAGTCCAATCGGGGGAGCTTTTCATCTCGGTCGTAAGCTCGTCTCATGTCACTGACGAGCACGCATCCGCCGACAGCGACGCAATGGTCGCGATCGCGCCGAATCCACCGCCGTAGCGTCGCTTTCGCGGCGGCATCGTTGGCCGCGCTGGCCGTCCCGTCGTTGGCCTCGTGCGGCTGGAGCCCGAAGAACTCCGCGCCGCAGACGACCGCGGAGTGCTCGGCCGAGGACACTCCGACCGCCGAGACCCTGCGTACGGCGATCGAAGGCGTGGGGCAGCGCTGGACCGAAACCGCACGCGGCCACACCGGCGATTGCCGACTGCACTGGGTCGTCATCGGCACGGGCGACAAGGCCCCCGATGCGGCCGTGCAGGTGCTCTTCTTCGACCGCAACGAGCCGCTGGGCCCGCCGACGCCGCGGCCCCGGCCGTACACCACGGTGGTGGCGATGGGCGACAGTACGGCCGCGGTGCAGTATCAGTGGCTGCAGGGCGAGGACAAGCCCTGTTGTCCGACCGGAATCGGTCAGGTGCGCTTCCAGATCGGCGACGACGGCTCGCTCAAGGCGCTGGATCCGATCCCCGGCCCGTGAGACGCTCGCCGTGCCGGGGATCGGGTACCTGCGCTATTTGGGTTCGATCGTGCCGGAGCTGACGGCGTCTTTCTCCTGGTGCTCGTCGGCGTCCGGGATGTGCTCGGGATGCAGCATTTCGGCGTAGCGCAACTGCTCGGGGATGCCGAACCCGTCCACCAGGAGCTCCGCGTGCGGGCGCAACCGGCGGCACCGGTCGTTGATACCGCGGGTGACGGCCTTGGCCCGCTCGGTGGACAGGAAACGGTGTTCGACGAACCACGCCTTGTCCTCTTCGATCACCGACAGCGCGTACAGGTCACAGACCAGGCCGAGGATCTCGCGGGCCTTCTCATCCTCGCAAGCGTCGATACCGGCGACGAAGGCCTCCAGGATGATGCGGTCGATATGCGCCTGCGCGGTGTGCAGCACGTGATCCTGCACCGAGTTGAACGCCTCGAAGGGTGACATCTCCTTGGCCTTGCTCTGCAGCCGGCGGGCCACCGAGGCGAGCATGTACTCCTCGCGGTCCTCGAACATCTTGACCTGCGTGCCGCGGTTGAACAGCGAGCCCTCTTCCTCGTTGTCCTCGCGGGTGTCGATGATGGTCTGCATGATGGTCTGGGCCGCGGTGCGTTTCAGCACCCGCTCGCCGGCGAAGTTGGCGGCGAACCGCACCCACTCCACCGGGCTCATACCCTTGATGTCGTCGGCGTAGGAGGTCAACAGTTCCTTGGCCACCAGCTGGGTCAGCACGTGGTTGTCACCCTCGAAGGTGGTGAACACATCGGTGTCGGCCTTCAGGGCGATCAACCGGTTCTCGGCGAGATAGCCTGCGCCACCGCATGCTTCACGCGCCTCCTGGATGGCCCGGGTGGCATGCCAGGTGTTGGCCGCCTTCAGCCCGGCCGCGCGGGACTCCAGCTCGCGCTGCTCCTCGGCGTCGGGATTCTCCGCGGTCTGCAATTCGTGGCATTTGGCGACCAACTCGTTCTGCGCGAACTGCAGCGCATAGGACTTCGCGATCAGCGGGAACAACCGGCGCTGGTGGACCAGGTAGTCCATGATCAGCACCTCGTTCTCCGAGCCGGGTGCCTCGAACTGCCTGCGCTCCAGCGCATATCGGGTGGCGATGTCGAGCGCCACCCGCGCGGCGGCACCGGCGCTGCCGCCGACGGTCACGCGGCCGCGGATCAGGGTGCCCAGCATGGTGAAGAAGCGGCGGCCCTTGTTCTCGATGGGCGAGGTGTAGGTGCCGTCCTCGGCGACGTCGGCATATTTGTTGAGCAGGTTCTCCCGCGGAATCCGCACCTGGTCGAATTGGATGCGCCCGTTGTCGACGCCGGGCAGGCCGCCCTTGTAGTGGCAGTCAGAGGTGGTGACGCCCGGCAGGTCGTTGCCGGCATCATCGCGGATGGGCACCACGAAACAGTGCACACCGTGGCCCTCGCCCTTGGTGATCAGTTGCGCGAACACCGCTGCCACCCGCGCCGTCTGCGCCGCGCCACCGATGTAGTCCTTGCGGGAGGACGGGGTGGGGGAGTCGATGACGAATTCCTGGGTCTGAGGGTCGTAGGTGGCCGTCGTCTCCAGGGATTGCACATCGCTGCCGTGGCCGGTCTCGGTCATCGCGAAGCAGCCGAGCAGTTCGAGATCGATGAGCTTGCGCACGTAGGCGTTGTGGTGGCGCTCGGTGCCCAGATTCTCGATGGCCCCGCCGAACAGGCCCCACTGCACACCGGCTTTCACCATCAGCGACAGATCGCTCATCGCGAGCATCTCGATCTGGGTGACGGCGGCGCCGACGTCACCGTTGCCGCCGTGCTCCTTCTTGAACCCGTCCTCGGCGGCACCGCGCGCTGCCATGATCTTCAGCTGCTCGGCGACCTTGGTCCGGGCGATGACAGTGTTCGGGGTGTAGTGCGGACGGAACACTTCGCCCGAGAGCTCCGTGCGGACCTGGTTCTTCACGTCTCGCCAGCGGCCGTCGAGGGCGTTGCGGAGGTGATCAGCGGTAGTGGTCATAGCAGACGGTAACGTGCCCGTTCTCCCGGCAAGGCAAACCTGAGTAAGACCTCAGGAAATGCCAAGCGTTCAATGGCGTCATGTCCGATCCTCAGTCGCCGACGGGTCTGCCTCATGTGCCCGACCACAAGCATGCCGACGTCACGGGTGGTTGGCTGCGCGCGGCCACCTTCGGAGCGATGGACGGTCTGGTCAGCAACACCGCCCTGATAGCCGGTGTGGCGGCCAGCGCCAGCCCGCAGACCGTGGTGCTCGCGGGTGTCGCCGGCCTGTTGGCCGGTGCGTTCTCCATGGCGCTGGGGGAGTTCACCTCGGTGACGACGGCGAACGAGCAGATCGACTCCGAGGTGAAGGTGGAACGTCGCTCGTTCCGCAACCAGCCTGATGCCGAGCGCGATGAGCTCGCCGCGATGCTCGTCGAGATGGGTATGACCCCGCAGACCGCGGCCACCGCCACCGAAGAGATCCACCGCGACGAGAACCGCGCGCTGAACTTTCACCTCGTCCAGGAACTGGGCGTGGACCCGCGCGAGAAGCCCTCCCCGTGGGTGGCGGCGATCTCGTCGTTCGTGATGTTCACCATCGGCGCCATCGTGCCGGTGATCCCGTACTTGCTCGGATTCGCCTCGTTGTGGGCCGGGTTGGCTTGCGGCGGATTGGGTTTGGCGATCACCGGGGCGCTGGCGTCGAAGTTCACCCGCACCCCGCCGCTGTTCTCGTCACTGCGCCTGCTGCTGTTGGGCGGCGCCGCGATCGCGGCCACCTATCTGGTGGGTTCCGTGGTGGGGGTCGCCGTAGGTTAGAGCGCTGGTCGGCTGACTCAGTTGCCGACGGTGACGGCGGTGGCCTCGTCGGTCAGTTCGTCGATCTCATCCTCTGGCGCGTCGACCTCGCTGAGGTGTCCGCGCGCGGCGAACAGCAGCGCGGCACCGACGGCCACCGCACCCGCGCCCACCCAGTAGGGCAGATGGATGCTGACGTGCTCGCCGAGCGTGCCCGCCAGCCACGGGGCCACCGCCGCGCCGCCGAAACGCAGGAAGCTGTAGGCCGCCGATGCGACACCGCGCTCGACGGGTGCGGCCTTCATCACGGTCTCGGTGATCAGCGTGTTGTTGATACCGATGAACAAGCCGGCCACCACCACGCATGTTGCCAACACCGCCTTGTCGGCGGTCCCGATGGCCATCACGGCCAGCGTGACCGTCAATGCCAGCAGATTGACCACCAGCGTCGGGATGGTGCCGAACCGATGCTGTAGCCGCGGTGCCACCACCACCGAGGTGAAGGCCAGTGCCACCCCCCAGCCGAAGAAGATCAGCCCGATCTGCTGGGCGTTCATGTCCAGCGGGAACGGGGTGAACGCGAGCAGCGTGAAGAAGCCGAAGTTGTAGAACAGGGCGGTTACCGAGACGGCCAGCAGGCCGCGGTGCCGCAACGCCCGGAACGGGTCGACGATGCTGGTGGCGCGCGTCGGGCGCGGGGTGGACGGCAGCAGGAACACCGTCACCACCAGTGCCACGGCCATCAGCGCCGACACCCCGAAGAACGGTCCGCGCCAGGAGATGGAGCCGAGCACGCCGCCGACCAGTGGGCCGATCGCGATGCCGAGGCCGAGGGCGGCCTCGTAGAGGATGATCGCCTGTGCCACCGATCCGCGGGCGGCGTTGACGATGGTGGCCAGTGCGGTCGCGATGAACAGTGCGTTGCCCAGCCCCCACAGCGCCCGCCAGCCGACGATCTCCATCACCGTTTCGCTCATCCCAGCCAGCCCCGCGCCGGCGATGATGATCACCAGGCCGATCAGCAGGGTGTTCTTCGGGCCGATCCGGCTGGACACCACGCCGGTGATCAGCATGGCGACACCCATCACAGCCATGTAGCTGGTGAACAGCAGGGAGACCTGCGACGGGGTGGCGTTCAGATTGTCGGCGATGGGCTTGAGGATGGGATCGACGAGGCCGATGCCCATGAAGGCGACGACGGAGGCGAAGGCAACGGCCCAGACGGCTTTCGGTTGACGCCACATGGCGTGGAACTCCTTACTTCGGTCGGCGGTCCTGCTGGGCGTCGTCGAGCAGCCCACGCAGCACCTGTATCGCGTCGACGAGCGCGCCGCGCTGCGCGTCGTCGAGGTGGTCCAGATACGGATTGATCGCGGCACTGCGATCGGCGCGCACCCGGTTCAACATGGCCCGGCCCGCGTCGGTGATCTCGATCAGCACGACTCGTGCGTCGGCGGCGTCCTCGGTGCGCGAGACCAACCCGGCGTCTTCGAGCCTGCGCACCTGGGTGGTCATGGTCGGTTGCGAGCAGTGGTCGATGGCGGCCAGATCGGAGATCCTGGCTCGGCCCTGGTCCTCGATCGTGGCGAGCAACCTCGCCTGAGCGAACGGCAACGGCAACTCGATCCGTTGGTTTGCCAGTCGGTTGATCCGCGCGACGACGGCCAACAGGTCGGCGCCGAGTGCGGCGGGGTCTTGGCGATCCACTCGACCGAGGTTACATAGATTTACTATGCATCTGCAAATCTGCGGGCGTGGTCACCGTCACAGTCGGCGAATCCAGAGTGCCGTCGCCACCTGGCAGAATCGGGTGATGCCCCCAGGTCCGCCGCACCCTCGCCGGGCCGGCTCATTGCTTCCGGGGGAGTTGGCCCAAGCCTCCGTCATGGCCGCGCTGTCCGCGGCCATCGCGATCATCGCCGTCGTCGTCCCGTTCGCCGCGGGGTTGTCCCTGCTGGCCACCGTGCCCATGGGGCTGCTCGCCTACCGCTACCGGCTGCGGGTACTGCTGGCCGCGACCGTCGCCGGGGCGCTGGTCGCCTTCATCATCGCCGGTACCGGCGGCCTGATGACGGTGCTCAACTGCGCGTATGTCGGCGGACTCGTCGGCTTCGTCAAACGTCGCGGGCGCGGTCTGCCCACCGTGGTCGTGGTGTCCGCGGCCGCCGGCGCGGTGTTCGGCGCGGCCGTCGTGCTGGTGCTGTTGGTGGCCAGCCGCATGCGTGAACTGGTCTTCGCCGCCATGACCGCCAACGTGGACGGCACCGTCGCGATCCTGAGTTACGTCCCCAACCTGCAACCGCTCGCCGAAAAGGTGCGCGAGATCTTCGGTGTCCTGCTGGATCACTGGCCGATCCTCATCTTCTCCTACGGTCTGATCGCCATCGTCTTCGTCGGGCTGGTCGGCTGGTGGGCGTTGTCGCGGGTGCTCAGCCGGCTGGCAGGCGTCCCCGATGTGCACAAGCTGGAATCCCTCGACGAGACCGATCCGGTCGCCCCGACACCGCTGCAGCTGCGCGATGTCGTCTTCCGCTACCCGGGCACCGACCGCGACGCGCTCGGCCCGGTCTCGATGAGCGTGCAGTCCGGCGAACACATCGCCGTCACCGGTGCCAACGGCTCCGGGAAGACCACCCTGATGCTGGTGCTCTGCGGCCGTCCGCCGACCGAGGGGGTCGTCGAACGCCCCGGCGCGGTCGGCCTCGGGGCACCCGGCGGGACCGCGGTGATCATGCAGCATCCGGAGAGTCAGATCCTGGGCACCCGGGTGGCCGACGATGTCGTCTGGGGCCTGCCCGCCGGGGCGACCGTGGACGTGCCGGCCCTGCTGGCCGAGGTCGGCCTCGACGGGCTCGACGAGCGCGACACCGGCAGTCTGTCCGGCGGTGAGTTGCAGCGTCTGGCCGTCGCCGCCGCGCTGGCGCGCAAACCCGCGCTGTTGATCGCCGATGAGGTGACCAGCATGGTCGACCAGCAAGGCCGCGACGGGTTGATGTCGATGCTGGCCGAGCTGACGCGGCGCCGGAACATGGCCCTGGTGCACATCACCCACTACAACGGCGAGGCCGAAGCCGCCGAACGGGTGGTCAACCTCACCGGCGGGTCGGCCATGGTGGAGTCCGCCGAACCACCGGAGCCGACCGGTGAGCGGCGCAGCGATGTCCCGGTCCTCGAACTGTCCGGGGTGGGGCACAGCTACGGCGACGGAACCCCGTGGGCCACCACGGCGCTGCACGATATCGACCTGACCGTCTACGAGGGCGACGGCGTGCTGATCCACGGTCTCAACGGCTCGGGCAAGTCGACGCTGGCATGGATCCTCGCGGGTCTGACCGAACCCACCACCGGCACCTGCCTGCTCGACGGGCGGCCGGTGGCCGACCAGGTGGGCGCGGTGGCGCTGTCGTTCCAGGCCGCCCGGTTGCAGCTGATGCGCAGCCACGTGTTCCGCGAGATCGCCTCGGCCGCGGGGTTCTCCGCGCGCGACCGGGCCAAGGTCAATGCCGCGCTGGCCACCGTCGGCCTGGAACCCGAACTGGCCGACCGGCGCATCGATCAACTCTCGGGCGGGCAGATGCGCCGGGTGGTGCTGGCCGGTCTGCTGGCCCGGGCGCCGCGGGCCATCGTGCTCGACGAACCGCTGGCCGGACTCGACGCCACCAGTGCCCGCGGATTGTTGCGGCTGCTGGAGGAACTGCGCCGGGGCGGGCTGACGATCATCGTGATCTCCCACGATTTCGCGGGTCTGGAAGAGCTGTGCCCGCGCACCCTGCACCTGCGCGACCGGGTGTTGGTCCCGGTGCCGGCAAGCACATCGGGGGCGCCGTCATGAGCGAAGCTTGCGAGCGAATCATCGTTACCGGATGCGGGACCCGAGCCTGCGAGGGAATCGCATGAGTGAACAGAAACGGCCGCTGGTCCTGCTGCGCCCGGTGCCCGGCGACACCGTCATCCACCGGCTCTGGGCCGGGACGAAACTCATCGGCGTCGTCGCGCTGGCCGTATTGATGGTGCTGTACCCGGGCTGGATCCCCATCGCGATGATCACGGCCCTGCTGGCCGTCGCGATCGGGCTGGCGCGGGTGCCGCGCGGTGCGCTGCCGAGCATCCCCGGCTGGATCTGGCTGCTCATCCTGCTCGGTGGGGTGACCGCCGCGTTCGCCGGTGGCACCCCGATCGTCACGCTGGGCGGGTTGGAGCTCGAGCTGGGCGGGCTGCTGAAGTTCCTGCGGGTGACGGCGGTGTCGATCGTCCTGCTGGGCATGGGTCTGCTGGTCTCGTGGACCACCAACGTCGCCGAGATCGCCCCGGCGGTGTCGACGCTCGGCCGACCGTTGCGCTGGCTGCGGCTACCGGTCGACGACTGGGCGGCCACCGTGGCGCTGTCGCTTCGTGCCTTCCCGATGCTCATCGACGAATTCCGCATCCTCTACGCGGCGCGGCGGCTGCGTCCGCGCGAACTGCCCGAAGGCCGCCGCGAACGCATGAAGGCACAGGTGTCCGACCTGATCGACCTGCTGGCCGCCACGGTGACGGTGTCACTGCGGCGTGCCGACGAGATGGGTGATGCCATCACCGCGCGTGGGGGCGCCGGTCAGCTCTCGGCGCACCCGTCGCGGCTGCACACCGCCGATGTGGTCGCCCTGATCGTGTTGGCGCTGGTGTGCGGGGTCGCGGGTTATATCGAGGGGTTCACCTTCCTGGCCACCACCTAGGCTGCGAATCGTGATCACCTTGGATCGCCTGGTCAATGTGCTGGGCGGGTATGGCGTGGTGACGCGGCTGTGCGCGGTGCCGCGCAGCACCGAACTGCGCAGTGTGGTGCTGCCCGAGACCGCCAGCGGTGAGCCGGTGCTCGGTGACGTGCTGCTGGCCATCGGTGCCGACTCGGTGCATCAGGCGTTGGCCTGGGCGATCTCGGCGCACGCGGCGGTGGTCCTTGTCCGCGGCGCCGATGACGAGGTTCCCGCGCAGCTTCCCGACGGTGTCGCGGTGCTGTTGGTGGACGCCGCGTTGCCGTGGAGCGAGCTGGCGGCCGTGGCCTACGGGCTGGTGCTGGAGGGCCGGGAGACCGAATCGGGCCGCGGTCCCACCGATCTGTTCGCGCTGGCGGACAGCCTGGCGGCGGCCATCGGCGGCGCGGTCATCATCGAGGATCGGCACGCGCAGATGCTGGCCTATTCGCGATTGCAGCAGACGGCCGATGCGGCACGCGTGGAGACCATCCTGCGGCGCGAACAACCCGCGCAGGTTCGTGATGAGCTGGCCCGCCGCGGTGTCTTCGCGCATCTGGGCTCCTCCGACGAGCCGATCTTTGTCGATCCGGACCCGCGGCTCGGGCTGACCGGCCGGATGGTGGTCGCCGCCCGCGTCGGCCGCGAGCTGTTGGGCTCGGTGTGGGTGGCCTGTTCCGAGCCGCTGCAGGGGGCGGGGCTGACCGCGCTGCGCACCGGGGTGCGCACCGTCGCGTTGCATCTGCTGCGCTCGCGCGCCAGTGCCGACCTGGAGCGCCAGGTGGAGTCGGAGTCGGTGCAGCGTCTGCTCGAGGGTGCCGCCGATGCGGTCGCGGTGGCCAGCCGGGTGGGGCTGCCGCTGGGACCGCTGCGGGTCATCGCGCTGCGCGCCCGGCTGGAACCCGACCGGCACACCGCGTTGCTGGTGACCTTCGAGAAGGCCACGGCCGGCTTCGGGTGGTCGCGTCCCGGGCGCAGCGCGCTGGCGGAGAACACCGTGTACACGGTGCTGCCGGGCGAGAGCGCCGACACCGCCCGGGCGTGGCTGGACGAACTGCGCGCGGTACTGCCGGGGCAGGCGACGCTGATGGCCGGTATCAGCGGCGCCGCCGAGGCGGGCGAGCTGGCCGCCGCCCGCTGGGAGGCCGACGAATGTCTGGCGCTACACGAGACCGGGGCGCCGGATCTGCCCCCGCCGGCCTATGACGAATCGTGGGACGACCTGGTCCTGCAGCGGCTGCGCACCGCGGTGGACAACGGCCGCGGCCCGAGCCGGGGACCGGTCATCGATCTGCACCGGCACGACCGCGAACACGGCACTCCCTATGTGCGGACCCTGCGGGTGTGGCTGGAATGCCAGGGTGATCCGGTGCGCACCGGCGCGGTTCTCGGCGTGCACGAGAACACCGTGCGCTACCGGTTGCGCAAGATGGCCGAGGTGGCCGCGGTGCAGGTCGACGATCCGCGCAAGCGGCTGGCCATGATGATCGAATTGGCAACCCTCGACCGGGGCTGATTGTCGGATCGCCACAATCGGCTGGTGCTCAACTGTCGGATACCGCAACACCACGCCCTCAGATCGGCCGCATGATGGCCCTGTACGGCGTCGGACGACGACGCCGTTCCGAAGCATCGGAGTCAGGAGGGCGCGCCATGGGCGAGGGGATGGCCGGGGTCGATCGCATCGACGGCGGACCGCGGCAGGTCGTGGTGGTGGGTGCCGGCATCGTCGGACTGTCCACCGCGTGGTTCCTGCAGGAACGTGGTGTGCAGGTCACCGTCATCGACCGGACCGGGGTGGCGGCCGGCGCGTCGTGGGGTAACGCCGGCTGGCTCTCGCCTGCACTGACCATTCCGCTGAACCAGCCCGCCGTGCTGCGATACGGGCTGAAATCGCTGTTCAATCCGTCTGCGCCACTGCATATTCCGCTGCGCGCCGATCTCGGCCTCGCGCGTTTCCTCGCCACCTTCGCCCGGCACTGCACCACGGCCGCGGCCGAGCGTGCGGTGCGCGCCAACCAGCCCTTCAACGCCGAATGCCTGGAGGCCTTCGACGTACTTTCGGGCAACGGGGTGGACGTACCGGTCACCGAATCGGCGATCACCGCGCTGTTCGAGACCGATGCCCAAGCCGGTGAACTACGGCACGAGATCGCGATGCTGGAGCGGGCGGGCCTGGCGGTCGAGGTGAACGAGCTGCGCGGTGCCGGTCTGCGCGAGGCCGTGCCGCTGACTTCGGGCGTGGCCACCGTGGCCGTCGCCGTCGATAGGCAGCGCTATATCGACCCGGGCCGGTTCGTGACCGCCCTCGGACAGGCAGTGGCCGAACGCGGCGCGGCAATGCCGGTCGACCAGGTCATCGGGGTGAGCCCGCAGGGCAGCCGCGTCATCGTGCGCGGTGCCGGGGGCACCGACTACACCGCCGATGCCGTCGTCGTCGCCACCGGGGCATGGCTGAACGAACTGACCCGGCCATGGGTGCGGGTCCCGGTCCGGGCCGGCCGCGGGTACTCGTTCACGGTGCCCATCGACCGGGCGATGCCGGGGCCGATCTACCTGCCCACCGAACGGGTGGCCTGCACGCCCTACCAGGGTGCGATGCGCGTGGCGGGCACCATGGAATTCCGGGAACCACAGGCACCCATCGCGCCTGCTCGGGTCCGCTCGATCGTCAGGTCGGCCGCACGCCTGCTCGACGGGGTGCGATGGGACGAGGCGCGCGATGTGTGGGTCGGTCCGCGACCCGTCAGCGCCGACGGGCTGCCGGTCATCGGTCAGGTCAGTCCCAGCGTCTACGTGGCGGGCGGGCACGGAATGTGGGGACTGGCCCACGGCCCGGTGACCGGCCGGTTGCTGACCGAGCAGATCACCACCGGCAAGCAACCCGAGGCGTTGCGTGCGTTCGACCCGCTGCGCTGACCCGACTTTCACCCTGTCGTCAGGGGCGGAGGGATACCCCCGCCCCTGACGGCCAACCATCGATACGAGGAGTTTCCATGACCACCGCGACGCCTGTCTGGCTCACCCCGGACGCCCATGCCCGATTGCTCGAGGAGCTGGAGGTGCTGCGCACCTGGTCGATCACCGGCGTCGACGGTGACGACAGCGACGCGGCCGACAGCAACGCCGTGGCGGTGCGGCGGGCGCAGCAGGGCCGCATCCAGCAGATCCACGACATGCTGGCCGCCGCGATCGTCGGCGAGGACCCGCCCAACGACGGTGTCGCCGAACTCGGCATGGTGCTGACCGTGCGCTTCGAGGACGGGTCGGCCAACCCGGAAACCGAGACGTTCCTACTCGGGGTGCGCGGCGCGGACTACGGCGATATTGAGGTCTACTCGGTGAATTCTCCTCTGGGCGAGGCGATCTGCGGTGCACGCTCCGGTGAGAGGCGGGAGTATCGACTGCCGACGGGTCAGCTCCAGGCGGTGACGCTGGTCTCGGCCGTGCCCTACGGGATGCACACACGCTGACCGACGGCCCGCTACGGTGGGGGCCGTGACTGCCCACTCGGTCGATGCCGATTTTCTCGCGTTACCTCGCCGGGCACTGGCCGACGCCGCCCTCTCGGCGGCGTTGGCGGCCGGCGCCAGCTATGCCGACCTGCGTATCCACCGACTGACCACCGAGGTCGTCGCGCTGCGTGACGGCAGCCTGGAAACCGCCGATATCAACCACGAGGTCGGGTTGGCGGTGCGGGTCATCGTCGACGGCACCTGGGGTTTCGCCGCGCATGCCGAGTTGGCCTCCGAGGTGGCCGCCGAGACGGCCCGCCGTGCCGTCCGGGTGGCCACCACGCTGGCACCGCTGAACGCCGAGCGCATCGAATTGGCCGAGGAACCGGTCTATGACGACCTTCGCTGGGTGTCGAGTTACCGGATCGACCCGTTCACGATCCCGACGGCCGACAAGATCGCGGTGCTCGGGGACTATTCGGAGCGGCTGCTCGCCGCGGACGGTGTCGATCACGTATCGGCCAGTCTGCAGGCGGTCAAGGAACAGACCTATTACGCCGACAGTTTCGGCACCTCCACCACCCAGCAGCGGGTGCGGGTGCAGCCACAGCTGGACGCCGTGAGCGTCGACGCGGCGGCGGGTTCGTTCGAGACGATGCGGACCCTGGCACCGCCGATGGGGCGTGGCTGGGAAGCCGTCGTCTCCGACGATGTGTGGAACTGGAGCGCCGAACTGGCGGAGTTGCCCGCGCTGCTCGCCGAGAAGGTGAAGGCGCCCAGCGTCACCGCCGGGGCATGCGACCTGGTGATCGACCCGACCAATCTATGGCTGACCATCCACGAATCCATCGGGCACGCCACCGAATACGACCGGGCGATCGGTTACGAGGCGGCCTATGCCGGCACGTCCTTCGCGACACCGGACAAGCTGAACACCATGCGGTACGGATCGCCGGTGATGAACGTGACCGCCGACCGCACTGTCGAACACGGCCTGGCCACTGTCGGTTTCGACGACGAAGGGGTGCGCGCCCAGAGCTGGGACCTGGTGCGCGACGGCCTTTTCGTCGGCTATCAGCTGGACCGGGTGTTCGCCCCGCGGCTCGGGGTGCGCCGGTCCAACGGATGCTCCTACGCCGATTCGGCGCAGCACGTGCCGATCCAGCGGATGGCCAATGTGTCGCTGCAGCCCGCAACCGAGGACCTCACGACGGCCGACCTGATCTCCCGGGTGTCCGACGGCATCTACATCGTCGGCGACAAATCGTGGTCGATCGACATGCAGCGCTACAACTTTCAGTTCACCGGGCAGCGGTTCTTCCGGATCCGCGACGGTCGGCTGGACGGTCAGCTGCGTGATGTCGCCTACCAGGCCACCACCACCGATTTCTGGGGTTCGATGGAGGCCGTCGGCGGACCGTCGACATGGCGCCTCGGTGGCGCGTTCAACTGCGGCAAGGCCCAGCCCGGTCAGGTCGCCCCGGTCAGCCACGGCTGCCCGTCGGCGCTGTTCCGCGGTATCAACGTCTTGAACACCCAAGCAGAATCGGGTCGCTCATGATCGCGCCACAGCAGGTCGTCGACCAGGCCCTCGCCGAGGCCGCCCGGCTCGGGCGTGCCGAGGAGACCATCGTCATCGTGACCGACCGCGCGGACGCGTCGCTGCGCTGGGCCGGTAACTCGATGACCACCAACGGCGAGACCGTCGGGCGCAGCACCACGGTCATCTCGGTGATCCGGCGCGGCGAGCAGGCCCATGTCGGATCGGTGAGCAGCACCGAGGTCGATCCTGCGGCGATCACCGCGCTGGTCGCGGCCTCCCAGGATGCGGCCGCCGCGGCCCCTGCCGCCGGTGATGCCGCGCCGGCCCTGCCCGCCGACGCGGGTCCCGCCGACTGGGATGCCGTGGTGCCCAGCACCGGCGCCGATGTGTTCACCGATGTGGCAACGGGTTTGGTGCACGGCTTCCGTGCGGCCCGGGGCGTCGGCGACCAGCTCTACGGGTATACCCGCCACGTGCTGGAGACCACGTTCGTGGCCACCTCGACCGGCCTGCGGCGGCGTTACACGCAGCCGACCGGTTCGGTGGAGATCAATGCCAAACGCGGCGGAGCCAGCGCGTGGGCGGGTGTCGGCACACCCGATTTCGCCGATGTGTCCACCGACGTGATGTTGGCCGACCTGTCACTGCGACTGGGTTGGGCCGAGCGCACCGTCGAGCTGCCCGCCGGCCGCTACGAGACCCTGATGCCACCGTCGACCGTCGCCGACATGCTGATCTATCTGGCCTGGAGCATGGACGGGCGCGGTGCGCAGGAGGGCCGGTCGGCGTTGTCGGCGCCGGGTGGGACCAGAGTGGGGGAGAAGCTCACCGACCTCGGGTTGACCATGTATTCCGATCCGGCGGCGCCGGGGCAGGAATGCCGGCCGTTCGTCGCGGTGCCGACGTCCTCGGACCAGGCCGCGGTGTTCGACAACGGGATGGATATCGGCCGGGTGGATTGGATTCGCGACGGTGTCATCAACGCGCTGGCCTACCCGCGCGCGGCCGCCGCGGAATTCTCTGCGCCGGTGGCGGTTCCGGCCGACAACCTGTTGGTCACCGGTGGTAGCGCGGAGCTGGCGGACATGATCGCCTCGACCGAGCGCGGGCTGCTGCTGACCACGCTGTGGTACATCCGCACCGTCGACCCGACGGTGCTGTTGTTGACCGGGCTGACCCGCGACGGGGTCTATCTGATCGAAGACGGGGAAGTGACCGCCGCGGTGAACAACTTCCGGTTCAACGAGAGCCCGCTGGATCTGTTGCGTCGGGCCTCCGAGGCCGGTGTGAGTGAACCGACGTTGCCCAGGGAATGGGGTGATTGGGCCACCCGGGCGACCATGCCGTCATTGCGGATCCCCGATTTCCACATGTCCTCGGTCAGTCAGGCGCAATAGGTCCCTGGCCCGCCTTCCCGGCGAGCGTGCGTGTTTGCGGCCCGACACGCCGTAATTAGGGCGAAGTCTGCGCACCCTCGCGCGAGGCCAGATTGGTTGACCGCGGGTTGCGCCGCCGCGATGGGCGGACGCGGGTGGCCGAGGGAACCGAGGTCTACCGGCTGGGCGAAGACGGGATCCCGGTGTTCAGCTCGTCAGACGTCATCGACTGACCGGATCGACGGCACTGCGTTGCCGCTGCGCCAGATCCGCACGGGTGGGGTTGGCCTCCCAGTCACCGCGGGCGGTACAAGCCAGTGCGCCGCAGGCGACCGCGGTAGCCAGTCGCACGCGCAGGCCGGCGCCGCGGGCCTGTTCGGCCAACCATCCGGCGACGAATGCGTCACCGGCACCGACGGTGTCGACCACCGGTACCTCGATGGCCGGCACCGAGTCGTAGCCACCATCACGGGTTGCCGCGACTGCGCCCCGCTGACCGCGTTTCACGACGGCCTGGTGGGCGCCCCACTCCAGCAGGGTGTCCAGTTGCGCTCGTAGATCGCGGCTTTCGGTGACCAATGCCGCCTCATCGTCGCCGGCGAACACGATATCGGCGCGGCGGGCAAGGGCCCGGTATGTCTTCGTCGCGAGTTCCACGTCAGCCCAGAGAGACCCACGATGGTTGACATCGAAGGACACGAGCGTGCCAGAGTCCTTGGCGTCATCGATCGCGCGATGGACCGCCGCCAAGGGGCCGGCGCCGAGCGCCGCCGAGATACCGGTGACATGAAGGATCTTCGCCGACGCGACCGCACCCTGGGGCACATCATCCGTCGTCAGCCGACTGCCGGCCTGCGATTGCCGGTAGTAGCGCACACGACTGGACCCGGGCACCGGCAGCTCTTTGAGCATGATCGCCGTCGCGGCCACCGGGTCGATCGTGGCGTGTGTCTGTACGGATTCGGCGCGAAGCTCCCGCAGGATCAACGCGCCGACGGCGTCGGCACCGAGGCGGCCGATCCAGCCCGCCGCGCCACCGAGTCTGGCGACACCGATGGCGACGTTGCTCTCTGCGCCCCCGAACGTCAGTCGCATCCGGCTTCCGTGCCGCAATGCGCCTGTTTCCTCGCTGCTGAGCAGTCCGAGACTCTCGCCGACGGTGACGACGTCGAGTGTGCGGGGCTCGGTCACCGCGGCAGACCCACGGCCCGGCACGCGGTGACGGCTGCGCGGGCGGCCTCGGCCACGGCCGCCGCACCCGCGGGGGCCGAGGCCGTGATCCAACTGCCGCTGACCGCGAATACCGATGGCAAGCAGGAGAACTCGCCGACATTGTGTTGATTCACGCCCGACGACGGCATGAATCGGGTGTTCGGGAAGACGTCGGCATAGGCGCCGAGCATCAGGCGGGCGTCCACGGCCGATGCGGGAAACAGTTTGAGGTGCGTGAGTCCGAGCCGCGCGGCGGCCACCACTTCGGTGGGGGTGAGCACACCGGGTATCACCGGGTGGCCTGCGGCGGTCACGCGCTCGACGACCTCGGCATCCAGACCCGGCGCCACGATGAAACCGGCGCCCGCATCCATCGCCTCGGCCGCCTGCCGGGTGGTCAGGACGGTTCCGGCCCCGACCCGCAGATCACCGCGCGCCGCGAGGCGCCGAATGGCCAGCAGGCCATGCGGTCCGCGCAACGCCACCTCGACCACCGGCAGGCCCGCGGCGACGAGACCGTCACCGATGGCGTCGATATGCTCCTCGGCGCGCACCGTCGCCAGGGGGATGACGGGATGATCGAGCAGTGGATGCCCGGCCAGCGCTGACATCACGCGGCCGCCGCGAATGTCGGGTTGGTCCCGTAGCGGTTCAGCGCTTCGGGGCACAGCGCGGTGCCGAGCCCCGGTCGGTCCGGCACCGTGAGCAGGCCGTCGGTGTCCAGTTCCCAGCCACCGACGACGAGTTCGTCGATATAGGCCGCTCCGGTCTTGTACTCCACCAGATCGGTGCCTGACAGTGCCGATGCCAGGTGCAGGTCGGCGGCCAGTCCCACGGCGGTGTTCCAGCCGTGCGGCACCAGACGGATCCCGCGATCCTGTGCAGCCCAGCCGATTCGTCGCGATTCGCTGAGCCCGCCGCCCTTGGTCGTATCGGGCTGGACGATATCGAAGGCGCCGGCGTCGAGATAGGGCGCGAAGGACTGTCGACGGGTGAGTACCTCGCCGCCGCTGATGGGTACGCGGGAGTGTGCACGTAGCGCCACGAATCCGTCGATGTCATCAGGATCGAGAGCTTCCTCGAACCAGGCGACCTCGTAGTCGGCGAGCATATCGGCGGTGCGTTTCGCCCAGGACAGCGTCCCGGGGAAGAACGCCTCGGAACCACCGGCGTCCACTGCCAGTAAGCGATCGCCTACTGCGGCCCTGGCGGCGGCGACCGTGCGTTCGTCGGTGGAGAAATCCACCCGGCCGAACTTCCACCAGCCGATCTTGAACGCCGAAAAGCCCTGTTCCACAAGATCGGTGAGGTTCTCCGACATCACCGGTGCCTCGTCCATCAACACCGATGCGTAGGGACGTACTCGTTCACGGTAACGCCCGCCGAGCAGGCGGCCGACAGGCTGACCGAGTGCCTGGCCGGCGAGATCCCACAACGCGATGTCGATGGCGCTCGTGGCGTGGGTCAGGGTGCCGCCGCGGCCCATCCAGAATGCGCTCTGGTGCAGCGTTTCGGTCAGCCGTTCGACCTCCAGCGCACTCTGTCCGACGATCTGTGGGGCCAACAGGTCCAACGCCGCCCGGATCAACCCCTCCGAGGTGAATGCGCTGCCGATCCCGACGTGTCCGGTGTCGGTGTGAACGGCGACCAGCGTGTGGACCACGTCATCGGGCCGCAATTCGTTGGACCATCCGCCCTCCGGGGTGGCGCCACGCAGGCCGCAGGTGTCGATTCGGGTGATTTTCATGGTGAACGTGCTCCTCTTTGTCGTCCGTTGCGGTGGACGTCGTGTGATGGTGCGGGGGATCAGGTACGTGACAACAGTTGTCCGGGACGACGGCCGGTGTGCACGGCATCGGTGACCACAGGGACTCCGTTGACCCAGACGTGGCGCGCCGCATCGGCGTAGCCGTCGGGCAGAGACCAGGTGTCGGTGCGGGCCAGAACATCGGGATCGATCAGCACCAGGTCGGCGTAGTGGCCCTCGGTGATGCGACCGCGTCCGGTGATGCCGAAGTGGTCGGCGACCTTACCGGTCATCCGGTGAACGGCATCCTCCAACTTCAGCGTTCCGGCCGGGACATGGTGGGCCAGATAGTGGGTGTGGCCGTAGTAGAACAGTGGATGCCGGGTGCGGGCGCCCAGCGGTCCGGTGCATCGTGCGCTGAACGCGTCGACGCCCAGCAGGAAATGGTCATGCCCGATCGCCTGGGCAAGGTGATCCTCGGTGAAGAGCTCACCGAGGAGTTGGACGGATCCGATATCCGGTCCGGCTGCCGACAGGATGTCGAAAAGGCAATCCCATTCATCCTTTCCGTGCAGTTCGGCGATGCGCGGGAAGCTCAGGCCCTCCCATTGGGGGTGCGTCGCACTGACCCCCAACCGAACCCGGTCCCACTGGCCGCGGTGGATGAAACGCCAGTAGCGATCGGAATCCTCGCGCACCCGTCGGCGGATGTGGGAATCGCGCAGCAACTCGGCGATATCGGCGGACGGTCGATCCGCCAGCCACGGTGGCAACAGGCCTGTCGCCATGCCGATACCGTCGGGGTAGGGCGTCATGTCCGCCAGCACCGCGCATCCGCGTTCACGCTCGGTGACCACGCGCTGTACGGCGTCGTGCCAGGCTCCCTCGGATGCACCGGTACCGTGCCGCACGTTCAGATGTGAGATCTGCGCTCGCACTCCGCCGCGGTGGACGACGTCGAAGAACTCGTCCACCGCCGCAGCCAGCCCGGTATCGCGATTGCGAATATGGCTGCTGTACATGCCGTCCCGCCTACCGCAGACCGATGCCAGCTCGGCCAGCTCGTCGGTGTCGGCGAAGCGCCCGGATCCGTACTCCAAACCACTGGAGAAGCCGATGGCGCCGGCTTCCAGGGCCTCTTCCAGCAGGCGGATCAGTTCGGCGCGGCGGTCGACACCGTCGTGGGCGGCACGGGATGCCGCCGCGGTGCGTAATGCGGTATGGCCGACGAACCACATGAGGTTCTGGGTGGTGCCCCCGCCGTGCACGGTGTCGAGTAGTTCGCCGAAGCTACGCCAGGTGATCTGTTCGGTGTACCCAAGGGAGGCAAGTGCGCTCTGTGCCGCGTGCACGTCGGCATCATGCAATGGTGCGTAGGTGACGCCACAGTTGCCGACCACCTCGGTGGTGACGCCCTGCCGGATGGTGCTGTGCGCCTCCGGATTACCGAGCACCGACCAGTCGGTGTGGCTGTGCGGATCGATGAAGCCCGGTGTCAGGAGCAGGCCACCGGCATCGACGGTGACGGTGGCCTCGTAGTTTGAGGACGTCCCGACATGGACGATGCGGTCGTCGAGAATGCCGACGTCGCACGGTCGGCCGGGTGCTCCGGTGCCGTCGATGACCCGTGCTCCCGTGATGAGGGTGTCGAGCATCGATATCAGAGCACCTTGCTCAGGAACTCGCGGGTGCGTGTCATCTGGGGCATTCCGAAAAGATCTTTGGGAGAGCCGGTTTCGACGACTCTGCCGTCGTCCATGTAGATCACGCGATCGGCCACCTCGCGGGCGAACCCCATCTCGTGGGTCACGACGACCATCGTCATTCCGTCCTGTGCGAGGCCCTTCATCACCGCGAGTACCTCGCCCACGATCTCCGGGTCGAGTGCCGAGGTGGGCTCGTCGAACAGCATCACCTTCGGTTGCATCGCCAGGGCCCGCGCGATGGCAACCCGCTGCGCCTGCCCGCCGGACAGCGAGTCGGGATACGAGTCGGCCTTGCCCGCCAATCCGACGCGCTCCAGCAGAGTGTGCGCGCGCTGGGTTGCCTCTTTGCGGTCACAGCCCAGGACACGTTGGGGCGCCAACGCGATGTTCTGCGCGGCGGTCATGTGCGGAAAGAGGTTGAAATGCTGGAAGACCATCCCGACATCGCGGCGGACGACCGCGAGGTCGGTCCGTTTGTCCTGCGGACCCAGCGCGTGTCCGTTGACGACCACACTGCCGTGAGTCGGGCGTTCCAGCCCGTTCATGCAGCGCAGCAGGGTGCTCTTGCCGGAACCGGAGGCGCCGATGATGCAGACCACCTCACGAGGCGCGACGCGGCAGGACACTCCGTGCAGGACCTCGTGATCACCGAAACTCAGTCGTAGGTCGCTGATCTCGATCATGTCGGCGGTCATGAGTGTGCTCCTGTCGGGGTGAGGGCGTCGGTGACTCCGGGGGGTTGCACCCGTACGCCGAGGCGTCGTTCGTAGCGGCGGCCGGCGGCCGAGAGGGCGTAGCAGATGACGAAATAGCAGGCGCCGACGATCAGGTAGGTCGCGATGGGCTCTGCCGTCAGTGAGCTCACGATGTTGCCGGCACGAGTGAGCTCCACCAGACCGATCACCGCGACAAGGGAGCTGTCCTTGATGAGGATGACCAGGAATCCGACACCCGGTGGCACCATGATGCGGGCCGCCTGGGGAAGGATGACCCACCGCATCCGGGCCGGGTAGGACAGTCCGAGTGCGTGCGCCGCCTCGAACTGACCGCGCGGGATCGCCTGGATGCTGCCGCGGACCAGTTCGGCGATGTAGGCCGAGGCAAAGACCGACAGGGCGATGACGCCCGCCCAGTAGTCGGGCAGGCTGGTGCCCGGAACAAGCAGGGGAACGCCGAAGTAGACGAAGAAGATGATCAGCAGCACGGGAATGCCTCGGATCAGCGCCACGTACACGGTGCTGACAATGCGCAAGACCTTGATGCTGCCGGTCGCCATCAAGCCTAAGAGTAAGCCCAGGATCGATCCGAAAAGCAGTGACAATACGCAGATCTGGATGGTGACGACAGCGCCGTTGAGGATCAACGACAGATGTTGCAGGCCGAGTCCTTCGAACATCACGCCACCTTCCACTTGATGAATCGGGTCTCGATGAGCCGAGAGGAACTCGCGATCAGCAGCGCGACGGCGAAGTACATCAAGCCACCGACGGTGAACGTCTCGATGGTGCGGAACGTCGTCGAGGTGATGCCCAGCATGGTGTGCATGAGGTCGGGAAGGGCCACCACTGAGGTGATCGACGAGGCGAGGAACAACAGGATCGTCTGATTGGTGATGGCGGGCAACACGTTTCGCATGGCCGGTGCCAGCTGCACCCGCCAGAAGATGTCCCGCCGGCCCAGTCCCAGCGCGGCGCCGGCCTCTGCAAGGCCCGCGGGCACGGATTCGAATCCCGCCCGGTAGATCTCGGCCATGTAGGCGGCATTGTTCAGGGAGAGCGCCAAGACTCCGGCCGCCACCGGGTCGAGGTTGACGCCCGCTTGGGGGAGGGCGAAGTAGATGAGGTACAGCTGCAACAGCAACGGGGTGTTGCGGATGATCTCGATATAGCCGGCCGCCACGGCGCGGATGACGCGGATCGTCGACGACCGGCCCGCGTAGAGCACCAGCGCGAGGCTGCCGCCGCCGACCACCGCGGCCGCGCTGACCGCGATGCTGATCAGCAGGCCGAGTAACAGGGGATGCAGATAGGGGATGAGGTCGCCGTAGTAGAGCTGCATGGCGGTCGGTTACTTGATCAGGTCCGGGACATCGACCCCGAGCCAACGGTTGTAGGAGTCGTTGGCGGACTTGCTGATGTTGTAGTTCATGATGAAGTTGTTGAGGTAGTTCAGCCACAGCTGATCACCCATCTTCGCTCCGAACGACACCAGCGAGGGCGACAGCGCCGGGGCGTCGAGGACGCGGACGGCGTCGCCCTGGCTGCGGCGGATATCGGCGACGACGGCGGTGCTCTCCATGAGCGCGTCGACCTTGTTGCTCCGCAGCGCCTGGATGGAGTCGGCCACTGCTTCGAAGAGGCTTGCGCGCGCCTGCGGGAACTGGGTTTCCAGAATGGTGGCCGGGACGCTTCCGCGGGTGGCGGCGACGGCGCGGCCGTCGAGATCGTCGTAGGTGCGGATATCGCTGTCGGCCGGCACGACGACCAGTTGACCCTCGGATGCGTAGGGGCGGGTGAGCGCGATGACCTGCGCGCGCTCGTCGAGGTTGGTCAGGGCGGCGATGATCACGTCGACCTTTTGCGTCTCCAGCATGGGGATGCGACTGGCGTTGGTGGTGCTGACGTATTCGATCTCGGCACCGAGTGATTCCGCCAGTGCGGTGGCCTTGTCGATATCGAATCCTTCGTACTGGCCCGAGCTGTTGAGCACCGAGTACGGGGGAGCGTCGGCGAATACTCCGATCGAGATCTTCTTGGAGGTAAGGACTTTTGTCAGTGTGCTCTCACCGGCCTGCAGCGGTCCGTTCTGACCGGATGAGGTGCATCCCGCGGCGGTCAGCGTGAGGGTGGTGGCGAGAACGGTGATCGCGACCCGAATGCGACGACGCATGGCTCTCCTCTGATGGGTGTCGGATGGGAAGGCGACGGCCTGTGATCGGCAGCACGTCTTGGAACAGATTGGAGATTATCTATAATCTGTGATCGCCGCAACCCTGCGGTGAGCGGATTAGGATCTGAGTGCGCGGGACGACTGCCCGCGGAGCGGAGTGACATCTAGTGATCGAGGCTGTGCAATCGTTGGCCGTGGCGGCCCCGGTGGTGTCATCGCGCCGTCACCAGGTGGCCGACTGGCTGCGTGAACAGATCGTCAAGGGTGCGCTCGCGCCGGGAGCCCAGCTCAAGCAGGATGTGTTGGCTGCCCACCTGGGGGCCAGCCCCGGCCCTGTGCGAGAAGCGTTGCGGCAGTTGGAGAGCGAAGGGCTGGTCCATCACATCCCGAATCGGGGAGCCTTCGTTGCGTCGGTGAGCCCCGCGGAGTTGCTCGGCGTGCTGCTGCCGGTGCGGCTGGCGATCGAGTCGTTCGCGGTCGAGGCCGCCAGCGCGGATCCCACTGTCGTGGCCGAGCTGGAGCGTGTAGTCGCCGCCATGGCCGAGGCGGCCGAGGCGGACGATCTCGATGCGCTCAACGAATTGGACGTGGCCTTCCACGAGGCGATCGTGCGAAGCGCTCGGTCAGAGCATGCGATGCAGCTCTGGGCCAGCGTGCAACCGCGAATCAGGATGCAGATTCACCGATTGGCCAAACGGCACACCACGCCCTTTGCGATCTTGGAGGAGCATCGGGTGCTACTGGATGCCATCACCAGCGCGGACGCGGCGGGACGTGTCGCGGCGTTGGACACCCATATCGTGGCCAGCGCCCGTGATCTGTTGGCTCGGGAGGAGTCCGACGGTGTCAGCTCGGCGTCGTCGTCTTCTTGAGAAAAAGGGCCGGTAGGACGACCGTCGCCACCGCGGTGACCAGCCAGACGACCACGGTGGCCGCGATCCACGAGCCGATGCCGGCGATGCTGATGCCGCTGGAGAACAGCGAGGCCAGGAACAGGGCGGCGAAGGTGGAGACCAGCCCGATTCCGCCGAGGAAGGCCGAGGCGTAGCGGTTGGCCATCTTGAGAAAGAACGGGGACAGGATCGCCTGGGCGACGGTGAAGATCACCACGGCAGTGACGAATCCGAGTGGACGCAGTGTCACCCCCGAGACCAGCCAGGATGCGACCAGCAACCCGATGGCCGACGAGCCCAGGAAGATGGCGATGCGCAGCAGGAATCTGACCACGCGCTGAGCCTAACCGCGGTGGGAGCGTTCCGCGGGCGCTGTGCGAACATAGGTGCCGCGCAGTGCGCCGGGGCGGTAGCTCAGTTGGTTAGAGCCGGGGACTCATAATCCCTTGGTCGCGGGTTCGAGCCCCGCCCGCCCCACTTCAGTGGGTGTATTACCTCGGTTGATGGGTGACTTTTCTATTCCGGCTGATGGTTGACGTTGTTTCGGCTGAT